>SOJU01000194.1 GCA_004376465.1 Anaerolineales bacterium
CGCTTGAGAGCGCTGACCTGATCCGGCGTGGTCATGAGTTTGACTTGAGCGATGATGTTCATAGATTCAGCATATCACAAGTTCAAAGATCTAATAATATATGGAAAAGCCGGCATCCTCTCCTTAATAAGTTAAAGGGCATCCGCCGCCAATACTGGTGAATTCGTAGATATTAAGTGACATATTCCACTTTGGCGGTTAATATGGGGCGGATATGCTAGGAACCCGGAGGCCTAATGCATGAACTTTCGATCACGGAGAGCATCCTTGAGATCGCTCTGCGTCATGCTGCAGAAGCCGAGGCGGAAAAAATCACGGATATCCACCTTGTTATCGGCAAGCTCTCCTCCATCGTGGATGATTCGGTGCAGTTCTATTGGGACATCGTTAGCGACGGAACAGCCGCGCAGGGAGCGGTGCTGCACTTTCGTCGTGTGAGGATCGAGATTGTCTGTCAGGCGTGTGGTGAGAGTTATCATCCCGAAGAGCTCGATCTGAGCTGCCCTGGGTGTGGCAGTCGGGATGTGCGGATTGTGGCGGGAGAGGAATTCCGCCTGGAAGCGATTGAAGTGGAGTAGCGATTAACAATGTTGATATGTTTACAGGGAGGGCTGGTATGAAAGAACGCATCCCAATTGTGGAGAAAATACTCAGCGCAAATGATCATATCGCTGCGCAGAATAAATCCGCCCTCGATTCGGCCGGGGTCCTGGGTTTGAATTTCATGGCATCGCCGGGAGCTGGCAAGACTTCGTTAATCGAACATACGATAAAGAAACTTAAAGACAGGCTGAAGCTTGCCGTCGTCGACGGCGACGTGGCGACAAGTATCGACGCCGACCGTGCGGCCGCGGCAGGCGCGCAGTCGGTGCAGATCAACACAGGAGGGGAATGCCACCTCGATGCGATCATGCTCCAAGGGGCTCTATCAGAACTGCATCTTGAAGAGATAGATCTGCTTATCGTTGAAAACGTTGGCAACCTCATCTGTCCGGCGAGCTTTAAACTCGGGACTCATAAGAGTGTGCTCATCGCTTCTGTGCCCGAAGGGGATGATAAGCCCTATAAATATCCAGGGATGTATCGCGGTGTAGAAGCACTGGTGATCAACAAAATTGATCTCCTTCCCTATGTTGAGTTTGACATGGAGTATTTCCGACAGGGTGTGGAGATTCTCAACCCCGGTCTTGTAACCTTCCCGCTTTCCTGCCGTACGGATGAAGGGCTGGATGCTTACTTGGCATGGGTGGAAACCGAAATGGAGGCTCATCGTCGAGTTGTTCAATGAGTGAGGTGAGCGGCGTTCGGATACACATACAGGGCGTGGTTCAGGGGGTGGGCTTTCGCCCGTTTGTCTTCTCGCTAGCCGAGGCGTCTTCGCTGACCGGCTGGGTGCGCAACACATCGGCTGGGGTCGAGATCGAGGTAGATGGATCGCCGAGCGCGCTGGATACGTTTGTGGCATCTTTGAGAACGGACGCTCCTCCGTTGGCTAGGATCGATTCCATTGATGTTGAGACATGTGACCCCGGTCTGCATCCGGATTTCACGATCCTGCCCTCTAAGTCCCTCGCGGATGCATCCCAACCGATCTCGCCAGATGTGAGTCTATGTGCGGATTGCCGCCGGGAACTATACGATCCAACGGATCGACGCTCCCGTTACCCATTTATTAACTGCACAAACTGCGGACCGCGCTTCACAATTATCCAGGATATCCCCTACGATCGCCCGAATACGACGATGGCACCTTTCGAGATGTGCACGGAATGCGCCGAGGAATATCACGATCCGCGTGATCGACGTTTCCACGCTCAGCCAGTAGCCTGCCCTGACTGCGGACCGCAGATTTGGCTGGAAGACAATGGCATTCGGCGAGCTGTTCAGGAAGAGGCGCTTCAAGCAGCGCGGCAGTTGATACGTGAGGGAAAAATCTTGGCCGTTAAAGGGCTGGGAGGATTCCACCTCGCCTGTGATGCGACGAATGACGAAGCAGTAACCGAATTAAGGCGCCGCAAGCTGCGCGTAAACAAGCCTTTTGCAGTCATGGTTAATGACGTCGATGCTGCCGGGGATCATTGTGAACTTGGTACGACGGAAAGGGACCTGCTGCTCTCGAGGGAACGTCCCGTTGTGATCGCCGATCGAAAAAGTGGATCAACAATCAGCGATGCAGTCGCTCCCGGGCAGAACACGATCGGGTTGATGCTGCCATACACTCCTCTGCATGAACTTCTTCTTGAGCAAGCCGATGATTTTCCAGAGGCGTTGGTCATGACCAGCGGCAACCTGAGCGAGGAGCCGATCGCCACGGATAATGAAGAGGCTCGTACCAGGCTGACGGCCTTGGCCGACGCATTCTTAATGAATGATCGCGATATCCACACGCGCTGTGATGATTCTGTAGTTCGCGCCTTCAATGGTGGAGCCTATCTATTGCGCCGTTCACGCGGTTATGCACCTTTCCCGCTTAACCTCGCCTGGGAAAGCCCATCCATTTTAGTCACAGGTCCAGAATTGAAGAACACCTTCTGTTTGACGAAGGGGACCTATGCCTTCCTGAGCCATCATATTGGCGATATGGAAAACTATGAGACCTTGCAGTCTTTCGAAGACGGAATCATCCATTTCGAACGTCTATTCCGGGTTACCCCAGAGGTTATCGCCTACGATCTACACCCGAATTATCTGGCAACCCGCTACGCAATTGAGCGGGCGGAGCGCGATGATTTACCGGCCATAGGAATTCAACACCACCATGCGCACATCGCCGCCTGTATGGCAGAGCACAACTTACAGGCGGATGAGAATGTTATCGGAGTCTCCTTCGACGGTACGGGCTATGGAGAGGATGGGGCGATCTGGGGTGGTGAGGTGCTGATCGCTGCCTACGGGCAATATGAGCGTTTCGCCCATCTCGACTACGTGCGCATGCCTGGAGGCGACGCTGCTGTGAATAAACCGTGGCGCTTGGCGCTGGCATGGCTCCATAAGGTAGGGCTTTCCTGGAGCGATGATCTTCCTCCCGTCAAAGCAGCGAGCAAAGAGGAGCAACGCGTGGTCGCACGGCAGCTCGAGATCGGGTTGAACAGCCCGCAAACATCGAGTATGGGGCGCTTATTCGACGCTGTCTCCGCGTTGATCGGATTGCGGCAGGAGGTCAACTACGAGGCACAAGCGGCCATTGAACTCGAGTCCCTTGCGGACCGGGACGAAACAGGAGCCTTTCAATTTGATATCCGTGAAGGATTGCTAGATCCTGCCCCGGTTATCCGTTCCATCGTCAGCGACCTGAGGAATGGCGTCTCGGCGCAGGTGATCGCAGCCCGTTTTCACAATGGTGTTGCGCGGGCGGTCCTTGAAGTCTGCACCAGCGCTCGTGAGAAGTATGGATTAGATCGGGTCGTCCTCAGCGGTGGAGTGTGGCAGAATATGTTCCTGATGCGAAGGACAGTTGATCTATTGCGGGGGGATAATTTCGAAATCCTGATCCACCGCAAGGTTCCGGCGAACGATGGCGGATTGGCTCTCGGGCAGGCTGCCATCGCAGCCCATAAGATCGTGATGAATTCTGAAGGGGATTGAGATAAGCTTACAGTCGACGAAGTGGAGGTAATGCGGATGTGTCTAGGTGTGCCCGGTAGGGTGAATGAGATTTATGAAGCAAATGGTTTGAAAATGGGGAAGGTCGACTTCGGCGGGGTTAAGCGCGAGGTGTGTTTGGAATATGTCCCTGAGATTGAGATCGGGGAGTACGTCATTGTTCACGTAGGCTTCGCCATCAATCAGATGAGCGAAGAAGAGGCGGAAGAGACACTCGACTTGTTGCGTCAGATTATCGACATCGGTGAAGAAATTGGTCCGGAAGGCGGCGAAGCGTGAAATACGTTACCGAATACCGTGACGCCGATCTGGTGAAAGGCGTTTTGGATGAGATTCACCGCACGGTCACTCAACCCTGGGTGGTGATGGAGATCTGCGGGGGTCAAACGCACTCCATCGTGCGATACGGCATCGACCAGCTTCTCCCCTCTGAAATTGAGTTGGTTCATGGCCCGGGCTGCCCCGTATGCGTGACGCCTTTGGAGTTGATCGATAAAGCGATCGCCATCGCCTCCCGTCCGGAGGTGATCTTCACATCGTACGGCGATATGCTCCGTGTCCCGGGGTCAGAGCGGGATCTTTTCTCAGTGCGTGCAAGGGGTGGGGATGTCCGCGTCGTGTACTCACCGCTGGACGCTGTGAAAATCGCTCAGCAGAACCCGGATCGCGAGGTGGTTTTTTTCGCCATTGGATTCGAAACCACCGCGCCGCCAAATGCGATGAGCGTCTCGCAGGCTCAAGCGCTGGGATTGGATAATTTCAGTGTGCTCGTGTCGCACGTCCGCGTTCCTCCGGCCATCCACGCCATTCTTGGCTCGCCTCACAACCGGGTGCAGGGTTTTCTTGCAGCCGGGCACGTCTGCGCCGTGATGGGCTACTGGGAATATCCACCCATTGCGGAGACGTATAACGTACCGATTGTCGTTACGGGCTTCGAGCCGCTGGATATCGTGCGCGGAGTCCTGCATGTGGTGCGCTTGTTGGAGAGCGGGGAAGTGGCTGCGGAGAACGCCTACGCGCGAGCGGTGACTTTTGAGGGAAATAAGCCGGCGCAGGCTTTGATAGAGCGCGTTTTCGAAACATGTGACCGAAAATGGCGCGGGATTGGCGTGATCCCCCAAAGCGGATGGAAGCTGCGACCGGAGTTTGCCGCCTTCGATGCCGAGGGACGCTTTCAAGTTGCGGATATTCAAACGGAGGAATCACCACTTTGCATCGCCGGCTTGATCCTACAGGGGTTAAAAAAGCCGCATGATTGTGAAGCTTTTGGTACGAAATGTACACCGGAAAAGCCTTTAGGGGCGACCATGGTCTCAGCGGAGGGCGCTTGCGCCGCATATTATCGCTATGGACGCGCAGAGCCCTAGTAATTTGGAGTGCACAAGCTCCGCTTGCGACCGGTGGCAGAGCTGCCTGAGACCACATGGGGTCTGGAGTGCGCAAGCTCTGCTTGCGGTTTGTCGTGGAATCGCCTGAATTGTAGACAAGGAAGTCGAGCTTTAAGATAATTGTGTGTATGGGTGTGCAGGGAAATGGAAAAATATAGGACGCACCAGCATACTCCACCGCACCTCTTCCGACCGAATGCTATATACATGGTTACTTCAGGAATATTCGGGAATCGAAGATTGCTGAATACAAATGATAAAAAGGGCAAATTCCTTGAAGTGCTTTTCGAACGGGCAGAAATACTTGACTGGAATTTAGAGGCTTGGGCGGTCTTGGATAACCATTACCATTTTGTCGCACGTGGCCATCAGAAGCGACGAAACTCGCTGCACTGATTCGAGGTCTTCATTCGATTAGCGCGAAATACCTTAATCAAATCGATGGGATGAGGGGTAGAAAAATTTGGCGTAACTACTGGGAACCATGTATTACAAATGAGCGTTCGTATCTAGCTCGATTACACTATGTGCATGTCAATCCAGTGAAACATGGAATTGTCGACCAACCGGAAATGTACCCTTTTTGCAGTTATAACTGGTTCATGGATCATGCTGACATTTCTTGTCGCCACAGAGTTTTTTTTCTCAACCGATCGATTGCATAAGTGTTGATGATGATTTTTGAGGGAAATATGGCTAACTTGGTCTCAAGTGCGCAAGCTCCGCTTGCGACCGGCAGCAGAGCTGCCTGAGTCCACATGAGCTTTGGAGTGCGCGAGCTCTGCTTGCGGTTTGTATAAGGGTAGTCTGAGACCACATGAGGTTTGGAATGCGTAAGCTCTCGTTGCAATTGGAAGCAGAGCACCATGAGTTCAGAGAAGGTATCTTATGAGTGAAGAAAAAGACCAGGTTACGATCCACGGGTTGGTTTGTCCTCGTCCATTAGCCCATGATGATATCGTCGTTCTGGGACACGGGAGCGGGGGGAAAATGACCCAGGACTTAATCACGAGGACTTTCTACCCCCCTCTTGAGAACCCCGCTTTGCTGCGTGGTGATGATGCCGCGGTTGTGGATCTCCCGCAATCAGGGCGCCTGGCGATTAGTACGGACGCGCACATCGTCGCCCCGTTATTCTATCCGGGCGGCGACATCGGTCGCCTGTCCGTAGCAGGGACCGTAAATGATCTGGCAGTAATGGGTGCAAAACCGCTCTGGTTGACGGCAAGCTTTATCCTCGAAGAAGGATTGCCCATGTTCATCCTCGAGAAGGTGCTCGAGTCCATGAAAGCCACTGCGCATGAGGCAGGGGTAGTCATCATTGCGGGGGACACAAAAGTCGCTGAGCGGGGCAAGGCAGATGGTATTTTCATCACCACGAGCGGCGTAGGTGTCATTCCCGAAGGACGAGATGTCGGAGGTGCGAAGGCAGAGCCAGGTGACGCTGTCCTGCTTTCTGGTCCCGTAGGTGAACACGGCATAGCGGTCCTCGCCGCACGGGGAGAGCTTGAATTTGAAGCCGATGTTACCTCAGACGTAGCCCCATTGAATGGGCTCATCGAAACCATGTTTAAAGTTTGCCCATCGATCCACGTTCTGCGAGATCCTACGCGCGGCGGTGTAGCGACGACCTTAAATGAGATCGCTAAACAGAGTGAAGTCTCGATTCAGATCGACGAAATTGCCATTCCGGTCACGCTTCCGGTGATGGCCGCGTGTGAAATGCTGGGCTTTGATCCGTTCTATGTGGCGAATGAAGGGAAGGTTGTCGCCATCGTCCCGGCTGAATACGCAGAAGCAGTGCTTGAATCCATGCGCGCTCATCCTCTCAGCGAACAGGCGGTGAGAATCGGGGAGGTTTCAGATGAACCTGCGGGCCGGGTATTAATGAAGACCGCGATCGGGGGCACTCGAGTTGTCGATGTGCTTGCTGGCGAGATGCTGCCTCGAATCTGTTAGGGGAAGATAAGGGGTTAGATCCATCGCTAACAGCGCATAAGCTATTGGGACTGTCGCCTAAAAGCGGGGCAGTCCCAAAATTGCTTTAAGAGGGGCTTTATTCTTCTAACCAGGGGAACAATGGATCTGGTCAACTCACACAGTACAGTGAAGTAACACAATGAATGAGCGAGGAAACCCTCCCGGAAGTATAACCTTAGACAGATTGAAGGCTATTAACGATGTTTCGAGTTTCCTCAACCAACTCCGGCGATTCGTTGTAGACCGCGACGCCTTTCCGGTCAGCCTCGATCACTCGCTCATCATTAAACAGATAGCCAAGGATAGGGAGCCCGGGAGAACGAGACATGATAAAAGCTCGATCATCCTCGTTGCGCAGCTTGCTCCCCACTAGGTAAAGCTTGGCCAGTTTCAGATCCTCTGCCAGAGATTTAATCTGAGTTGCAGTCCCGATGCTGCGTGCCGTGGGCTCGACGACGATGATCATGGCATCGACGGCGTCGGCTGTAGCCCGACCGAGATGTTCGACACCGGCATACATATCCATGAGCACAACCTCATCCATACGCAAGAGAATGTGTGTGATCAGTGAACGCAGCATCGTGCTTTCGGGGCAGATACAGCCTGAACCACCCATCTCGACCGCCCCTAATTCCAACAGGCGGATGTTGCCCTGGACGGCTGAGAAGCGGTCGGGCAGGTCGTCGACGCGCGGATTTAATTTGAAGAACCCCCCGGTCGTTCCCGGCTGAGCGCCGGTCCGTTCATAGATCAACTCGTCCATACGGGCGATCGGCGTCAATCCTGCGAGCAGGTCGTCAGGGAATCCCAACGCCGCACCGAGGCATGGCGATGGATCGGCGTCGACGGCTAGCACCTGGTAGCCCAGGTCAGCGTATGTATACGCGAGTAGGCTGGTTAAAGTTGTTTTTCCTACTCCACCCTTACCCGTTATGGCGATCTTCATCTGAGTCACCTCTCTCCAGTATCAGGGCTGATTATCAATCTAGTGTCCGTAAAGCTGATGGTGTTCGATCATGATTGACCGCGCTATCGAGGCGCGGTCGTCAACGAGAACTCTTTTGTGGCCAGGTGCGTTTTCGAAGAGTCTCGGCGTGTTCTAACGTTTGATGTCGAGAAGCTCTTTCTCCCTCAATAATGGACGGGGGTCAATCATATTACGTTCAAGAGCGGCATCCCGTGGCATGTCGAAAGCTAATGCCATGAGTTGTGTAAAGTAAAGAGCGGGCATGGGCTCATCGACATCCATTTGTGTTTGACGACCATCGAGGTTTATATGGCAGAGCGGGCAGGCGATGGTGAGCACATCCGCACCTCGCGCCCGCGCATTAGAAAGTATGTTGCCGCTCATCTCGAGCACGATATCCGTGTGCGTCAGTGATAGCGAAGCCCCGCAGCAAGAGACTTTGCTATCCCAATCCACAACCGTCGCACCCAGAGCCTTTATCAGACGATCCATTGCCATCGGGTATTCAGGATCCTTCGATTCGGTCACCTCGGGAGGGCGCGTGAGCAGACAACCGTAGTAGCAGGCAACGTTAAGCCCTTCGAGCGGGCGCTTGACCTTTGCGGCGACGCCTTCGCTGCCAATGCGTTCATCGATGAGGTCGAGGACCGAGTGGATGGCGACGCTATCTTGGTAAACGTAGCCGAGTTCGGTGTCGAGTTCACTTTTTAGATCCGGGTCGAGTCTTAAATCGCGCGCAGCAGCTTTAAAGCGGTTGAAACATGAGGCGCAGGGTAGGGTTACATCTTTCAACCCATCCTGTTCGATTAAGACCAGACTCTCGAGCGGAAGGCGAGTGGCTGTCTTATGATCGACTCGGTGGGCCGGAGTCGATCCGCAGCACACCCACCCCTCGGGCTCGACCGGTTTGATCCCTAACCTTTCCAGCACCGCTCGGGTGGAATCGTCGAATTCCTTGGCCATCGCGTGAAGGGAGCAGCCCGGGTAATAGCCGACTTCGTTTGAAGGTCTCGAAGCCGGAGCGATAGGTGCCTTCCGCTTTCGTTTCCTCACCATCTTCGGCAGGAAGTTGATCTTGCGATGTTTGATCATATTCAAGCCGAAGCCGACGTCCTTGAATGGCTGCTTGGTCCTCATATTCATTTCGAGAGTCAGCCCCAGTTCATAGGCGCGGCCAAGGATATCCACATCACGCAAGAAGACTTTTTGAAACAATGCGATTTCGGGGACTTTGGGTTTAACGCCTGTAGCCAGGGCTTCGCTGACGACGAAATCCATCACCTTGGCAATATCGATCCCCTGTGGACAGCGTGTCGTGCAGGTCTGGCAGGAAGCGCAGAGCCACGGTGTTGTGCTGTCGAAGATGGTGTCTTCCATACCCAACTGGGCAGCGCGCATGATCTGGTTAGGTGCGAGATCGAAGTGTTCGACAAGTGGGCAGCCGGAAGTACACTTCACACAGTGATAGCAGAGAAAGACGTTCTCCCCAGTCGCCTTTTGAATTCGCCGGGCGAGATCCGTGCTGAGTTGTGTCTCCATAAGCGCCTCGCTACTCCCCTGTCTCGGTGCTGGCGGCAGGCAGCGCTGTAACTTCCGGTCTAGGCATTAGTCCCGCGCCTTCAACAATGGGTTTGACCGCTTCCTCCCACTCGATCGCCATAACATGAACACCGCACACACCTTCGATATCGCGTAACTTCTGGATTAACTCAATCGTAATCTGAATGCCTTCCGATCTCCAGGCTTCCCGACGAGCCTTCTTGTCTTCCTTGTCGATGCCCTTCGTCGCTGTGGTCATGCGATCCACAATTTCATCCGGCACATCGAGACCGGGAACCTGATCGCGCATGTACTTCGCCATCCCCGGTGATTTCAGCGGCCCAACACCAGCCAGAATGTATGTTTTTTCATGAAGACCCAGGTCGTGGACTTTCTCCATGTACTCCTCGAAGCGGGGCACGTTGTAGATGAGTTGGGTTTGGATGAAATCCGCTCCGGCCTCTACTTTTTTAGCCAGGCGGTAAGGGCGATACTCAAAAGGATCTCCGAATGGGTTTGCAGCTGCTCCAAGGAAAAAGCGCGGTTCAATACCTTTGATCTCGTCTCCGCATTGGAAGAGTTTCTCGTCTCGCATCCCGACCATCATTTGCAGAAGCTGCAAGGAATCGAGATCGTGGACGTTCTTGGCCGTCGGGTGGTTGCCGAAGGATTGATGGTCGCCAGTGAGGCAAAGGACGTTGCGCATTCCGAGCGCATAAGCTCCCATAAGATCGGATTGCATCGCCAGGCGGTTGCGGTCGCGGCATGTCATCTGAATGATGGGTTCTAAGCCTTCCTGAACCACAATTGTGCCTGCGCCGACGCTCGACATACGTACGATGGCGGTCTGGTTGTCGGTGATATTCGCCGCATCGCAATAACCAAGTAGAATCTTGGCTTTCTCGCGAATGACGTCGCCGTTGGAACTCTGTGGGGGACCGAGCTCTCCAGTTACGGCAAAATGACCGTCGCGCAGAATGCGCTCCAGTCTAGAACCGGATTTATAGCCGTTGCTTTGAGCCTCTGTCATGTTCGTTGCTCCTTCTAGTCTACTCTGCCGCTTCGGCTTCGAGACGCAGATCTTCACGTGTGATTCGGCGCGGACCACCGTCCCTGCTCGAGGACCAATTTTTCGCTGGCTGGATTTCCGTGAGGAGATGCAGCCGGTCCTGAGCCTTAAGGCGATCATAGATCAATTGCCACGCGCAAAGAGTATCGGGGTCTATTTCACAAATCCCATCCTGGGATCCACCGCAGGGCCCGTTCAGCAGCTGCTTTGCACAGCGTGCTATAGGGCAGATGCCGCACGTCAAGCCCAGGATGCACTCGCCGCATGCTGCACAGCGCTCCTCCCATACTCCCTGCTCAGTTGGCATCCCGAGGAATGTGGTATTCAAGCCGGGGACGACGATGGCGTCCGGGAAACGCTCGGCGATTGCCTGTACACCGATGCCGCAGCCGATGGACACCACAACATCCGCAGCGCTGATCTCATCCGCGAGGGGGTCGATGTACTCCCATTCGCACTGTCGCTGTACGGTCGTATGCGTGACTTCCTTGGGGGCGTCGTCTAATTTGGAAGTCATGCGCAGGCTCGTAGCCAGGATTCCGGCTTCCTTCTCGCCGCCCGCAAAGCAGACTGTGACACACGTGCCGCATCCTACGACGAGAACATTCTCTGCGTCTGCGATCAGACCTTTTATTTCATCAAGAGGTTTTTGTTCTGCAATGATCATATACGTCTCTCCTCAGGGCTTCGCTGATTGAAAACCTTTTCAGGTTCCTCGCGATCGCCCATGGGTACCATCTATCTGTTTATTCTTGATTCTGTTGGCAAGTTTACACCTTTCTATACGCCTTGCCGTAGTGGATTTTGTCCTAGTTCCATTATCTGTTCGGGTTGCATCCTTGCGAAATCGAGAATATCGCTGATCAGCGACCGCAGGTCGCTAAGGCGAATTGCGCTGCGTTCAAGCAAGCGCCGTTGTTTATCGGTGATATCGCCTGCATACCCATCCAGGGTGATTTGGAGATAGTTTTCAACTGCAGCGATCGGTCTTTTTAATTCGTGGGAAACAATAGACAGGAAAAACGTCAGTGTTGATGTTGCACTAAACAATCGAGCTCTTGTGATCGAAGCCACACGTTCCATGAGATCACAACCGGCTTCAGGGTACTGCGAGATGAGAAAGCGGAGAGCTTCTTTTGGGAGGGCGAGAACTTTGGTTTCCTGGAGGCAGACCCCCGAGGCAGTGTACTCGTAAGGGTAAACCAGACTTGACCAGCCCATAGCTTGCCAGGGGCCAATCACCCCAATGGTAGCTCGACGCACTGTACCAGTTTGACCTAGTTGGACTTTCATCTCGAGAGAAACCTTACCGCTCAAAATGAGGTAAAGGTGGTCTGCACTGGCGCCTTCGGAGAATATTAACTCTCCGTCTTTATAGTTCTTCTCAAGGTTTTTTTGCGCGATAAAATCCAGAACTTCTGCGGGAAGCCCTGAGAGCAATTCAAATCGTTCGAGCGTTTCAGTCGCCGGCGTCATCTTCTATTTGAACGGGTTTCACGGTTGTGGACGGTTTACCCTGCATGTGGCCATTCCCGCCTGCGCTGCGGAATGGACTTGGCCCAAGGCGCTCAATCTCTGATGTGAGTTCCGCCGCCGCGAAAGCGAATTGGCCTCCCATCGCCGCGGAGACGTTGAGCATATGTAAGCGCTGACCCTCGAGACCGATTTCCTCAATAAGACCGCGCGCGTATTCCACTCGGCGCTTTGCGTTGGCATTACCGTCCAGGTAATGGCAATCACCGGGCAGTCAACCGGCTACCAGCACACCGTCAGCGCCGTCCTCGAAAGCTCGTAAGATGTGCAGAACATCAACCCTCC
>SOJU01000229.1 GCA_004376465.1 Anaerolineales bacterium
AGTATGTGACCCTTATTGCTCAAGTCGAGATGGGATGTGGGCTCATCAAGCAGCATGATGCGAGGTTGCTGCGCTAGCGCACGTGCTAAAAGAACCATCTGACGCTCGCCACCACTGAGATCGAGCACCACCCGGTGGGCCAGGTGTGTTAATTTCAATGTCTGTAAGATTTCCGAGACTGTCTGGTAGTCCTCATCCGATGGCATTTGCAAAAGGCCCAGGTAGGGAGCGCGGCCCAGTAAAACATATTCCATCACCGAGAATTCAAACGGAATATGCTCGATTTGAGGGACAAGCCCGACCAGGCGGCTCATCTCTCTACGCGAGTAGAAAGACAGGTTTTTTCCATCGAGGAGTACCTGACCGCCCTGTGGGGCAAGCATGCCAAGGATGATGTGAAGAAGTGTAGACTTGCCGGCGCCGTTCGGACCTAAAATGGCGGCAATTGATCCGGCTGGGATTTCAAGCGACAGATCACTTATCGCGTTTTGAAGGTTAGCATCGTAGCTGAAAGTCAGGTTTGAGAGAGAGATGATTCCAGGAGTCTTCATATTCGCATCTTTATTTTGGGACTGATCATCAGTGCCAGGAAAGCGACGGCGCCTAACAGTGACGTAATAATGCCAAGGGGAATTTCGCCGGGTAGAAGGGCGCGGGCGATATTGTCACAGATTACGGTTAACATGCCACCGATCATCATGGATGCCGGGATCGTATATTGGGCGTTTGCGCCGAAGACGCGGCGGGCAATATGGGGAACGATTAGTCCTATCCATCCGACGATGCCACCGACCGCAGTGATGGCAGCTGTGGCGGATACTGCACCTACAAGCAGAAGGGTTCGTTCGCGAGCAGGAGCTGTACCCAGTGAAAAGGCGGTTTCATCGCTCAAGGAAAGCAGGTTAAGTCGCCAGCGCATTAGATAAACTATCAACAAGCCGGCGATGACAAAGGGTGAAATGAAAAGGAGTTTGTTCCATGTCATTCCCCAAAGTCCTCCCAGCAACCAAAAAGTTATTTCTGGCAGTTGGGACAGAGGATCGGCAAGATATTTCATAATGCCATTGCCGGCTGAAAAGAGCGCTGAGACGGCGATGCCGGAGAGGATTAAGCGCAGCGCCCAGCTGCCGTGGCGCATTCGTCGTGCCAGAAAGTAAGATAGCATCAGCCCCATCAACGCAAAAAGAATGGCAGAAATCTCCATAATGATGGGGGATGACCCTAACCATAAAATACTTAACGCCGCGCCGAACGCCGCGCCCTGAGATACACCAAGGAAACCGGGTTCAACCAGGGGGTTGCGAAAAATCATCTGGAGAACAGCGCCAGCAGAGGAAAGAGACATTCCCATCAATAGGGCAGTTAGGATTCTTGGCAAACGCAGCGAAAAGACAAGTCTGCGGGCTAACTCATCTTCACGAAGCAACGATGGCGACATCCAATAGGGTGATGGATATCGCCCGATGAAGATTGACACAACCAGAACTCCCAGAAGCGTCAGCCCGAGCAACCAAAACAATCGGGTCAATCGCGATCGCTCCGGCATTCTGAGGGTTCCAACGGATGGCGTCCTCAAGGTAGGTCGCCGTTTAGGGCGGAGTTCACTTCATTTTGAATGGTTTCCTTGTCTAAACGATATAACTGTTTGTAAAACTGGTTAATCTCTTGCGTGATGTCGATGCCATCGGCGAGCTCGGGTTGTACTTTGGCGAACAGCCAAGAAAGCCCCAAAATCCAGCGGGTGTCGGGCTGATCCCAACTGAGAAAGTCACCCGGGAAGGCAAAGAGTTGGTCCTGCTGGACCGCTTGGATTGCCTGCCATTTAGGATCGGATTTCAGATGCTCGGTGATGGGGCTTGCATCACCAGGATAATAGATGACATAGATCTGATCGGGGTCCCAGGCGGCTATCTGCTCGAAATTGACGATGGCCCATCCACCCGTCTCGCTTGCTTCCGTCCAGATAGGTGTTCCTCCGACCAATTCCACCATCGTGGTTTGCAGCCAGGAGGCTGGTGGGACCTTAAAAGCGACGTCGCCTCCCTTGTCGCTGTACTGGATAATTAGCACGCTCGGCTTCTGAGCTTCGGTGATGTCGTCTGTACGCTGCTGGATTTCGTCCAGCCGCTGCTGGTAGTAACGCTGCACCTCACCGGCGCGTTCTGAGTTTCCGAATAATTTCCCTAGAGTTTCGATATCTCGAAAGAACTGATCTGGTGTTTCTAGGTCGAGGTAGACCACGGTGATGCCCAATATTTCCAGTGGTTCACCGAGAGATTCGGCCATGTAGCTCTTCAGGATGACCACATCTGGTTGCGCGGGCGCGATCTGCTCTGGTCCAGCATTTTTCTCGAAAAATATTTTGTCGCTTGAGTTCGGATCGATCACGGGAAGAATCGGGCTCGCAGATTGCGAACGATTTTCAATGCCGACGATCCGTTGGCTGGCCTCGGGGAATAAATATAGCGCGTTCGCCAGCAGTGAGCTTGCGCGTCCAGCGATGACAACACGTTGTGGTGGTTGCTCGAAATCGAGCTTACGCCCCAGAGCGTCGGTAATGGTGAAGCTGCTGTCGGTCTCTGTAGCAAATGCTCCCTCGTTTGTAGGTTGCGCTTCGGGTTCCACGAGCGTTGGGCTGCAGGCGGAGGCGATCATCAGAATTGCCAGAGCGGATAGTAAGGTGTGTCGGTAGCGCATGTTTAGTCTCCATAGATAGGTTTTTTTTATTACTCAAGAATTGTGCTGCATTGGGGCAGCCAATCTAATAGCGACTCAAGCTGGTGAACACGCAGCTCAAGTGCGAGTCGATTGAATGTTTGATCGAGTGGAAGTCGATCGATTGCACCCTTTAGATTTTCAAGGTGCTGGTGAATTTCTGTTATCTGCACATCGATAAGGTGACTGGCCTGTTCCTCGTATATAGCCAGTGCAAAATATAGTCGGGTGATGAATTCTACGCGAATAGCCCGCACGCTTGAACCGCTCGGTGTAAATAACCATTCTTCAAATCGTTCGACTCCTTTTGGAGTTACCTCAAAACAGCGCCTTTCAGGTGTACCTGCCTGCTTCTGCATTCGGCCGATGATGAATCCATGAGTCTGCAGTCGTTTTAAGATGTTGTATGCCTGACTCAGGCTGATAAACCAAATTTGACCGAGATCGGTGGTGAGGCGTTGATGAAGCCTGTACCCATGTGCCGGCTGCTGAATGAGCAGGCCAAGCAATGGGTATTCGGGGGAGAGTGCACTGGCATAAGTGTGTTTAGAAGACATCGATGTGCTCTAGTCACTCAGTGAGTATCTTGGCTATTCTACCGTAGTTCTCGAGAAAATGCACTGCTTTTGAACCACAAAATCGCGGGATTACAGTTACCAATTCCGTTTCTATGCTTGCTTTCGATTTCTGCTTTTTTCTTAGCGTAAGTATTTCCTGTGTTTTGGAGGGTTGTTTGGCTGGAGGAAAATAAAATCACCCGGCGAGTATTTCACCGGGCGATGTTTGGCTGGGGGTCGAGGATTCGAACCTCGGCTGACGGATTCAGAGTCCGCTGTCCTACCACTAGACGAACCCCCAGTGCTTTGAGAATTGTAACATAGCGGAAGTTAGCCTGTCTATCGCCCTCACTCGAGTGAATTAAGAATCTTTGCGGCGCGCTCGATACGAGCCAGGACGATTTTCTTGCCAATAATCACCATGCTTTCGATGAGAGGGGGACTTACCTTCTGACCGGTCACAGCGACACGCAATATTCCAAAAAGCTGACCGGCTTTAATCCCCAACTCATCTGCCAAGTCGCGCAATGCACCTTCAAGTTGCTCGAATTCGCTCTCTGAAAGCGCCTGGATGACCTCATGCGCCCTCTCCGCAGCACGCGCAGAATCTTGCGCAGACATTTTCTTCCCGACGAGTTCCGAAGATTCTGGATGGACATCGGGTTGAAAGAAGAAACCAGCCATGTCGACTGCTTCATCGAGCGTGCGAATCCGCTCCTGGATCAGTGGAACGAGAACTTTGATCTCGGTTAGATCAGCGTCGATCTCTGCTTTCGTGAAAAATGGGAGCAGCTCTTCAGCGAGCTCGTCCGTTGACAAACTGCGGATGTAGAGGCCGTTGAAGTGATCGAGTTTGCTGAAATTTACCGCTGCCGGGCTGGGGCTCAACTTTTCAATTGAAAATTTCCCTATCAGATCATCTATCGGAAAGAACTCGCTGTGGTCGTCGTATGACCACCCCATTAGGCTGATCCAATTAATCACAGCCTGTGGGAGGTATCCCATTTCACGCAGGTCATTCACAAATACTGCCTTCGCCCCACTTTTCGGGTCCACAGTTGAACGCTTGCTGAGCTTGCCTTTGCCGCTGGGGTTAAGAAGTACGGAGAGATGGATCCAAATTGGTTGCTCCCAGCCGAAAGCTTCGTAGATCAGGACGTGGAGTGGGAAGGTGGGAAGCCATTCCGAGCCGCGTAAAACGTGCGTTATTTCCATCAGGTGATCATCGGCCATCGCCGCCAGGTGGTACACGGGCATACCGCTTGATTTAACGAGAATGTAATCGTCGATTGTGTGGTTGTCCACCTTGATTGGGCCTCGTAAAAAGTCCACAGCGGTTGTCTGTCCTTCCTGCGGTGTCTTGAAACGGACGACGTGTCTCTCGCCTCCCAGCGCTCTTTCCCGAGCGTCTTCCGGAGACAGACGGCGGCAGAGTCCATCGTAACGGGTCGGTTCTTTCCGTTTCTGCTGGAGTTGACGGACCTGCGTAAGCCGCTCTGGAGTACAGAAGCAGTAATATGCATGACCTCCATCGATCAATTCTTCGGTGAGTTGCCGGTAGATCTCTGTTCGCTCAGACTGGCGGTAGGGTGAAAACGGTCCACCGATATCCGGTCCTTCATCCCAGTCCAAGCCCAGCCAGCGCAGTGCTTCGTAATATTCATTCTCCGCCTGGGGGTCGAAGCGGTTGCGGTCGGTGTCCTCGATGCGGAGGATGAACTGGCCTTCCGACTGGCGCGCCAGAAGGTAGTCATATAGGGCGGTACGGGCGCTGCCGATGTGGAAGCGACCGGTTGGGGAGGGGGCAAAGCGAACGCGTGCGGGTTTTCCTTCGGTCATTACAATGCCTCAATGGATGATTATTTGTTATAGCTCGATCTGTTTATGACGCAGGATCACACTCTCCACAAGGCCGATTCCTATCAGGCTGGCGAGCAGGGAAGAGCCGCCGTAACTTAAAAATGGAAGTGGGAGGCCAGAAACAGGGAGAAGCTTAAGATTCATGCCGATATTAAAGAAACCCTGAAATGCCAGTAGAACGGCAACACCGTAGCAAATCAAAGCGCCATAAAGATCGCGGGCCATGCTTGCCGCCCGTAAACAACGATAGATCACGAAAATAAAAATCAAGATGAAAATGAGTGCACCAACGAAACCAAACTCCTCTGACATCGCCGAGAAAATAAAATCCGTGTGGCGCACTTTCAAGAAACGCAGCTGGACCTGTGTGCCGCTTCCGTAGCCCTTGCCAAACCAGCCCCCGGATCCGATCGTGATAAGCGCCTGAATTACATTGTAGGTCTCTCCGAATTGCGCGTTAGGATCTGGAAAGAGGAACGTGATCACGCGTGCTTTCTGATAATTTTCCAAGAAAGGCCAGGCGAGCAATGGCGCAATCGCTCCAAACCCTGCCAGGGCAAGCAGGTGTTTCGGTCTCGCGCCTGCTGCCCAAACGAGCGCAAGCCAGATTACTCCCAAAACAATTGCAGTGCTTAGGTCTGGCTGGAGGAATACTAGCATCGCTGGTACGCCGACCAATACCAAACTGCGGATGAGAATCTTTGGTTGATCGATATCCAACTTGTGTTTGGATAGGTAGTCTGCGAGGATGAGGATCATGAGAATCTTCGACAGCTCGGATGGTTGGACATTGACGATGCCGATGTTGAACCATCGAGCAGATCCAAAGCCGACAACCCCTGCCGCCAGGATTAATCCCAGGAATGCCAAAACAACCATATACAATGCGCGGGAAAGGGCGGACCAGATGCGGTAGTCGATCGCGGCAGTGAGGATTAAAACGACCAGACCGATCAAAGCGTAGATCGCCTGCCGCGGCACAGTCTGTGCGAGGTCTTCGTTCCCGCCGATGGCGGATTGGATCATCGCCACACCGGCAATTGTCAACAAGGCGACAGCCGCCAACAGCCATATATCGAAGTGGCGCCAGATACGGGTTGTTTGCATCGACTAAGAAGTTGTATGCCTTCGTTTACGAATCGGAGCGAGCGGAATATCCGCCACGAGTCTATGCTGGTCTCGCTCTTTCGTCAGGGTTATCTCTACGGCTTCGGTCTCGATCTCGATATGTCTGGAGATGACGTTGATTAAATCATCTTTCAGGGTTTCAAGTTTTCCAGGGGAAATACCGGCTCGATCGTGAATTAGGACCAACTGGAGCCGTTCTTTGGCGGATTCTGCGCTGCGGGAACGGCCAAAGCCTACCTTCTGAAAGAAATTCATGATTCGCCTCCCGCCCTCATCATGCGTGAAATCCGACCGAAGAACCCATCGCCTCCTCCAAGGTCCGCGAAGGGAACATCCTCCCCTTTCAAACGACGGGCTATGTCATGGAAAGCCCGCCCAGCCTTGCTGTTCGGTTCCATCGCAACAGGAATGCCTTGATTGGTCGCTACGATAACCGACTCGTCTTCAGGTACGATGCCGATCAGTTCGATCGCCAGGACATCCAGGACATCCTCCGTCCCGAGCATATCGCCCCGGCGTACCATTTCCGGTTTAACCCGATTCAGGATGAGCTTGCCTGGTCCCTTCTCCTCCGCTTCGATCAGCCCAATGATGCGGTCTGCGTCTCGGACTGCTGAGACTTCAGGGTTGGTGATGATGAGAACCTGATCGGCAGGAGCGATTGCATTTCGGAACCCTCGCTCGATCCCTGCGGGCGAATCGATCAGGACCCAGTCATACTCCTGTCGGAGTTCGTTTGTGAGGCGGACCATATCTTGTGGAGATACCGCAGTTTTATCCCGCGTTTGCGCGGCAGGGATCAAGAATAGGGTATCCAGACGCTTGTCTCGAATCATGGCCTGCCGGAGCTTGCAGCGACCCTCAACAACATCAACGAAGTCATAAACGATGCGATTTTCTAAACCCATAATGACGTCGAGGTTGCGGAGCCCAATATCTGCATCGATGCAGACTACACGCTCCCCGGTCGAGGCGAGGCCAACGCCGATATTCGCGGTCGCTGTTGTTTTACCAACCCCCCCTTTGCCGGAAGTTATTGTGACAATTTTGGCACTCATGCCCTTCTCCGTTTATCGATCAATTCTCTACTTGTGACCAGCCTGCCATGGTTCTGCGATAAGTTGGTCGTCTCGAATGAAGGCTCGTTCAGGCTTGGGTTTTCCCCGCCGCGAAGGCGATACTGTGATATGCCCTGCGATGCGCAATTGGGTTGGAGCAAGGTCGAGCGCACATACCATCGAACTTTCGTCCCCGGCGGCACCCGCGTGGACCACCCCCCGCAATCGTCCCCAGACAACGATGTGCCCCCCGGCGATAATTTCGGCGCCAGGATTAACATCACCGATGACAACGACGTGCCCGGGGTGCCGTACGCTATGTCCAGAACGCAAGGTCCTTTGAAGTAGAACTGCTTCTTCACCAGGAAGTTGGGTGTCGGCCGGGATGTCATCATCTTCCGCGCGGCGTATTTCAAGATCCCTCGATAGACCAAGGTCGGCTGCTGCAGACTGGGTCGTTTCGGACGTCGAGATGATCGCCCAGAGTGTAACCTCGTGCTCTGCCAGGGCGGAGCGCAAGCTGCCCAACTCCGCGGCGCCTAGAGCGCGATCCTCCACCTGGATCGCCAGTCGAGCCCCGCGAAAGAAATCGTCCTGCGCAGCGACAGTCTCCATTAGCTGATCGGTAACATTTAACCACTCCCCAGCAGGCAAAGTGATCAAAAGCCCGTTTTGGATACCCTTAACCGTAAGTGATGGTTTCATCAAGTTCTCGATTGGCGATTATAGCATGCGACGAATTTCAGTGCTATCCAGCCTGCAGCGCCCGCATGGAATAGTCATTATGTAAAGCTAAGAGCTGTCGTTTCTCCGTTACCCCTGAAAGAGCGCTATGGTTGGGCTAGGTTCTTCGTCGCGCCCGTGTAAAGGGTTCTAGATCTGTTTCTCATAATGTAGACATAATGTTGCTTCAAGGATAGTCCTTTCAGCGGCGAATCAATGAACATCGGAGCGGCTCGGTTCCAGGCTTTACAAGTAGATACAGGATCATGCACCTGGTCTTTTATTTGACCACCAATAATGTAAAGGGAGCAATCGCACGGGAGAGGCAGATAAAAGAAGGGCTTCGTAAGAGGAAGATGGCATTGATCGAGTCAGTAAATCCCGATTGGGAAAACCTGGCTGTGGATTGGGATTTGGAATTTAGGATTTCTAATCCTCGGGAGTTACACCTATATGTCATGCTGAACGAAGTGAAGCATCTCGTTTTTGGAACTGGAGAGTGCTTCTTGCCTGCAACGAGATTCTTCGTCGCTTTGCTCCTCAGAATGACATTAATTGGGGATTTTTCATTCTGGTTGTATCGAAGCCGCTCACTCTCTAGATAGGATTGATTAGGTTCGAAACCAAGAATGCAATTATTGGGCGCGGGCAGCATCAATCGATTTGATTTCGAAGTAAGCTTCCAGCACCTGTCTAACGATAGGGCCGGAGGTAACAGCTCCTTCACCGCCGTAGTAAACGAAGGCAACCACAGCAATCTCAGGGTTTTCGAAGGGCGCATAGGCGACGTACCAGGAGTGGGTGGGCCATTCACCGGGTTTACATAGCCCTTGCTGATAGACCACCTTGTCGCAAAATTCACCTGTGCCGGTTTTCCCGGCGGAGGAGATAGTGTCGAGATCGGCGCGACCGTATGCAGTCCCATCTGGATCGGTGACGACCATGAGCATTCCCGTTTGGGCAAACTCGATCACAGCTGGATCGACCAGCACGTCTGGGCTTTCGGAGCGGCTGTTCTGAACGAGTTCTCGAAGTTCAGGAGGCATTGTTGGGCAGTTTGCCCCGATCTCTTCCAACGGGGTGAGCACATCATCCCCAATATCCCAGAGCACGCATGGCTCGTAGCTCTGGATGATATTGCCTTCTCCATCAAGAATCTCATCCACGATGTGCGGCCACATTACACGACCGCCATTTGCAAGTGTGGCGATTGAAGTGAGCACCTGGAGAGGTGTTGCGGCAACGAAGCCCTGCCCAACAACGGTGTTGTAGGTATCCCCGGTTGACCAGTTTTCACCCAAATTGATACGTTTCCAATCCTCGTCGGGAATGAGCCCGTCCTCCTCACCGGGGAGATCTATTCCCAGAGGAGCACCATAACCTAACGCTGGAGCATATTTATTGATCCCTGTCACCCCAAGCCCGCCACCCTCAATTTCCCCAGGATAGCCGCCGCCGATCTTATAGAAGTACACGTTGCAGGACCAGGCGATCCCGTGTACGAAGTCGACATCCCCATGCCCCTCGGTTTTCCAGCAGACGAAATCCTTGGCCTTGCCCGGGTCTTGCGGGAAATATTTATTCTCGATCGTGATTTTGCCTGGATCGAATAATGTCCGATCGGGTGTGATCACCTCTTCATTGAGGGCACCGATGGCTGTGACCATTTTAAACGTCGAGCCGGGTGGAAATTCGCTGGCGATGGCATGATTCGTCAGCGGGCTGCCGCGTGTATCGTCTTCCAGTTGTTGGTAGTAATCCTGTGGGATAAAGCGGGCGAAACGATTGTTCTCGTACGTTGGGAGGGAAACCATCGCCAGGATTTCTCCTGTTTGCGGGTTCATGGCGATGACAACCCCGAGTGGGGTCCGTTCTTCCCCGGAGTAGCGATTGATAAAATCCATTCGATTGCGTAATGCTGTTTCGGCCGCTGCCTGCAGCCGAGTGTCGATCGTCAGACGCATGTTGTTTCCGGGAATGGGTTGAGTAAATGTCCCAACATCGCGCAAGTACTGACCGGCGACATCGCGTTCTACGAGTTTGAGACCATTCTTACCGGCGAGGATTTCCTGATACATCCCGAGGAAACCAACCTCAATGCCGGCATAACCGATCTTGTCGCGCTCCTTGAGGAATCCCTGTTCCTCGTAATAATCCGCTAAACCGGCAGGGATCGGACCCAAGTAACCGATTGTAGCGGCGGTGAGCTCACCGGTCGTGTAGTCACGGACGGGCACTGCGATTACGCTTACCCCCGGGAGATCGATTTGTTCCTCGCGTAGCACTCTAGCAATTGTTTCGTCAACATCGCAAGCGATCGGCCAGGCATCAAAGGGCCGGTTTGTGCGACCCTCTTCAACCAGTTGTAGAACACCGCGGCCAGGGACGCAGGGGGCGGCTGGATCGCCCTCCTGATCCAAAGGTACACCGGTTAAGTCGGAGATTCGCTTATAAATTAACTCTTGTTCGGCGTTGCTGTCCGGAAGCAGCGCAGGTGTGACCATGATCCGATACTCCGGGATGTTCCTGACCAACTGGAAATCGTTTCGATCATAGATCACGCCTCTCTGCGCTGGGAGGCTGACTTCATCAAAGCGGTTCTCATCCGCTATTTCGCGATACGCTTCTCCCTGGATGATTTGCAGGCTGAACAGGCGCCCGATGAAGACCAACAATATCACGATGATGATGAGATATGTAATCCTGATCCGTGTGGCCGGGATGCGCATACTTGGATTTTCATTCATACCATCACAACCTTAAATCTCAACTTCTGGTGGATAGAGCCGATTACGGAGTGCCTTAAACACTTGCGCGGATGGAATAGCTAGGAGGAGATTGAAGAAAGTGCTCGGTAAGATCACGCGCATGAACATATACGACCAATCGATCTCTCTACCCATGAGCATGATTACCGCCAGACTCATGATGTGAAATATCAGCGAACCTATGAGAGTGATCCCTAACGGCATCAGGAAATTGGCCTCCCAAATCCGGTCTTCATAAAGCGATACAAGCATGGCAATGAGAATGAGCGTGATGCTTGTGGTTCCGATCGGAACACCTGAGAGCATGTCTAAAGCAACGCCTCCAACCAATCCCCAAACCATCGCTTGCTCGGATCCTCCTGCTAATCCCCACCCAATGACAGCCAGAAGAACGAGATCGGGTCGACCCTCAAGAAACTGGAACGTTCCAAGCAGGGTTGATTGGAAGATGGCGAGCAGGATCATAAGTGGGATACCAAGGATGTAAGCCAAGCTTCACCTTTTCACGGGTTTGGCTGTTCAAAAATCAGCGGGCGGAAATTGGTGATAACCAGGACAATATCCAACTGGTCGAATTCAACGCTGGAGTGAATGGTTGCCTGTTGGAAAAGATCATAGTCTCTATGGTGGATGCTTAATATTGCCCCAACCGGGATATCCGCCGGATATTTTCCACCCAATCCCGAGGTTAGGACGAGTTCTCCTTGACTGAGTTCAGCGTTCAAGTCGATGAAATCGACGACGAGCTCGCCGTTCAACTGAGCGGTGAGAACCCCCTCAGTTCGGGATTCCTGAAACTTAACGTTGACTGCATTCTCAGGGTCGGTTATCAGCTGCACCCTGGAGTAGGTAGCGAAAACCTCCACAACCCGGCCAACAAGACCGCGCGATGTTACGACTGGCATCCCTTTTGAGATTCCTGCATCGGATCCCCCTCCGATCAAGATTGAGCGTAGGAAGGGACTCACATCTCGTCCGATGACATTTGTGGCAAGGTATCGGCTTTGCGGCTGGGAGCGAGCATAGTTGAGCAGTGCTGCAAGTACATCGGCTTCCGCAGCTTGCTCGCGGAGCGAGATAATTTCTTGTTGGAGCAGCGCGTTCTCCGCTTCAAGGCGGTTGACCTCACCACGCAGAGTTGCCATGTCACGAGGGGAGGCGAGAACGTCCCGGAGGGCTGAGAAGCGGAGAGCGAACCAGGTTTGGACTGAGATAATTGGACGAGCTACGAGGTTTTGCACAGGTTGGAGGAACCCGCTCAGGTTCAGGATCAGCAAGCCAAGCGCGATCATGAGCAGGATAGATACAATTAAGACTCTTGGGGGTAAGCGCCTCATAAGTCAGATCCCGTTTGAGTCAGGGACCAATCCTAATGCTGATTAGTAACCGGGGGTCCGCTCAAGACCGACGAGGAAACGGCCAAGGGTGTCGAAGTCGTCAAGGATTAAACCAGTCCCGCGGGCTACACAGGTCATAGGATCATCCGTGAGCCATACACGCATGCGAAGT
>SOJU01000260.1 GCA_004376465.1 Anaerolineales bacterium
TGAGTCCCGGAACGTTGAACCACAATAGAAAGGCCGTGCTGATCACAATAACAAGTACAACGGATGGGATTAGGAGGCTACGCAGGGGAAGTTGGGCTTGCCTGGACGCTTTGACTTCAACGGATCCTTTTGCTGGTGTCACTTCACCATCACCACCGGACAATATAAAAGAGGAGGTAGTAGGTATTGTTCCGATCTCCCCTTCGCGAATGTTTTGATAGAGCTCTTTGGTTGCCTTCGATGGTTCAACCCCGAACTCCTCGGCCGTGATACGCCGGCAGATGTCATACTGCTTCAGGGCTGCGGAGCGCTTGCCGCTGCGCGCAAGCAGCCGCATCAGGATGCGGTGAGATTCCTCATTCCACGGCGTAAGTCTCACCAACCGTCGTGCATATTTACGTGCTTCCTTTAATTCGTTTTCTTCTTCGAAGAACGTAATCAGCTCACGGTAGGCTCTTGCCGCTCGCTGCTGAAATAATTCTCGATTAATAAGCGCCCATTCCTCAAAAGCTTGACTGTCTGGAAGTGAGAATTCGGCCAGGAATTCCCCCTGGTACAACTCACTAGCCTGCTTCAGCAACTCTTCGCAGTCCTCGCAGCCGCCACCTTCTTGATGGCTGTGATTAGCACAGTCATCCAAGAGTTCGCTGAACTCATTCACATCAATCCGCTGTGAACTTTCCAAATTGAATTGGATTTCATCACCAGAAATGAGCAGAAAAGGCAATGTGTTTTCTCTGTCACCCAGCACCTTCCGCAAATTGGCGATCGCTTGCTTAAGGTTATTCCTGGCCACGCCGTTCGGTCTATTCGGCCAGAACATCTCGGCGAGAACGTTCCTGCGATGGGGCTGATCCGCTTCCACAGCCAGGAAGATCAACAAGCCGCGGATTTTATCCGAGGCTATCCCGCGAATCGGTTTGTCGTCGAAAGCAATTTGAAGAGAACCGAAGAGGGTAATCCCTAATGTTGCGGGTGATCCTTGTGCTTGATCCATTCGTAAACCCAAACGGTTATGTACCATCATAAAGGGAAAATAGTGTTGAAAGCAAGAAACAATCTTCGCTTTGTCCGTGATGTATTTACGATTGGATTACGTTTCATTTACGATCTTTTGTTTTGATATGAAAGAAATCACCAATGGAACTAGACCATCAAGATAAAGACATTGGCGAGATGGGCTATCGGTCCTTCCTGCTGCGACTGTGGCGAGTGGACTCAGAGGGGAAACGCGCCTGGCGATTCTCGCTTGAGAATTCGACAACAGGAGAACGCCGAGGGTTTGCCAATTTGGGTGAGCTGTTGGCCTTCTTGCTCGAAGAGATTTGCAACGAACGGGCTAATGACCAGGTTTGAGTATTCGTTATGGAAATGGAATTGGAAGAACACCAGGGGTTCGCTTTGAGTGAAAGTTGATTGTGAGGAGGGCTGTATTGGAGAGCACTGCAAGGAAAAATGGCGAACTGAAGGCTGTTTACAGCACGCGAAGTAAATTACCCCGAAGCAAGCTACGGGGCATTCACAAAGGAACAATCGTCATAGGGGCTGCCGCCCCCAAACCCCTGCTTGCCCATTCATCCCGCCAGCAAGCTGACGGGTATTCTGGGAATACTAATAAAGTATAGCGAAAAAGGAGAAGATATGTCTTTCAAAAGATTTTTACAATGGAGTTTATTGTTCCTCTTATTGGGTAGCGGCTTGCTGATCAGCTGCGGCCCATCACCGGAAGAAATCGCGGCAACAGAGGTTGCTCTTACAGCCGCTGCCGTGACGGACACCCCAATTCCAACACCGACTGATACCCCTACACCCACCGCAACTCCAGTGCCCTATGACCTATCTGTGATAGTAACAGGAGAAGAGGATGCTCCTATTGTTGGAGCCCACGTTGTACTGGCAGAAGTCGTGGATGAAACTGGATCACAGACTACGGATGATGTCGGTCAAGTGTTCTGGTATGACCTCCCCGGAGAGACGGTGAACATCTCGATTAGCGCTCAGGGTTATTTCCCACTTGATGTGACCGATTCCGTTGAACATGGAATCAATCAGATAACCATATCCTTAGAGCGAGACCCGCATGGTGTGCTACCTTCCGAGGCATGTGCGCCGGGTGAGCGTCTGCTTTATATAGAGGACTTCCAGGATGGCAAAGCGCAGGGATGGGAAGAAATTGAGTTCCGTGCACAGGGATGGGACCTGGGTCCATTTCCAGATGCACCAGGAGATCGAGTGGTAATCCATCATGCAGATAATGATGGCCAGGTCTGGTTGCAGGATCACAAATTCGAGGACACCGTATTTCGCCTCCAAATTATGCCTCAAGGTCGTGTAGTGATCGTAGTCGCTAATGATTGGGTGGTCGTGCCATATGAAATTGAGGAGGGAACAGTCAATTTTTCGGCATATTCGGTATTTTTCGACCCTGGCGGCACTAACAAGTTTCGTGCACAAGACCCTTTCCGGACTATCGAACTAGGTGGTGCCAATCCAATCTTGAGAAGAGGGGAATGGCACAACATCGAAATGAGCACCTTTGATGGAACATTTGAGGTCTGGTTGGATGGGTGGCGAATATTAACTTATAAAGACCCACACCCTCTGCCGGCCGGCACAGTGGCCATACAAGTCTGGCCATCCGAGGACGAGGGGGCGACTGCATATTTCAACAATCTGGCTGTCTGCGAATTAACGGCACCATTCGTTACAAAGCCTACACCTGAATCTCAGTAGGAGGGTCGTTACTACACAGGATTCTGATGCCCCCGACCTTAGTGGGTCGGGGGCACATTTCCTGTCTAGGTAAAATCCAACTTTGATAAGAACCCTGGAATGTGCAACAATGGTTACTGCGTGATAAAGGCGCGACTCAAGGAAAAGGAGGATTGCAATGGCACAAGCAGGAATACACGGCATGGTAGCAATGGCGGTGCGCAAATGGACCCCTGGTCGGAAATGGTTGATGCTCGGCATTGTTCTCGGCAACATCCTTCCTGATGCCGACAATATCGCCGTAGCCATTGCTACGTTAACTGGGAACTCTACGGAAGGGTTACATCGAACCTTCACCCACAGCCTTTTCTTCGTTGCTGCAATCATCCTTCTCGGTTACATCGTGGCCGCGATCACCAAACGCTCCACATGGAAAAACCTGGGTGTTGGATTAGGCATAGGTGTTTTGATGCACATCCTGCTCGATCTGTTGATCTGGTTCAATGGCCTAGAAATCCTGTGGCCGATTCCCTCCTGGATCAACTTCTGGGGCGGTGTCACCCCTCCAGTGTGGTGGAGTAAGTTGATGATGCCGACCGAGTTTCTCTTTTTCGCTCTGCTCTTTCTCTTGTTCGCAAAGCTAGCTCGCAAACAAAACACGGATACGGACTACTTACGCAAGCTCTCGATATGGACCTATATCCAGTTTGCCCTGTTTGTCGTCTTCACCGTGTTGGTCTACACAATGCAGAAAGGGTTCATGACTCCCTACGGCGCAATCTATCTTCTGTCACTTGGGCTCGCCTTTGCAGTGACGATTAGAATGAGAGAGACGATCGAGACGCCCGTACCGTAAGATACAGTGGTTATCTAACGGGACCCATTCCACCCATCAAAACCAACCCATGCCATGATTTTGCGCGTCCACCTCCTCTGAGCAGCGTGTACGGACCGGAGCATACAACTGTGTCAACTCTACACAGGACATGGTATGCTCCTTCGCGGTGAAGCCGACGGAAGCCACCATCGCGGTATGCGTGGGCGATTTTCTAAGCCAGAGAACTTGAGCGAATTGCCCGTAATCGTGCTGTAAGTTTCCAATTTACTCTTCACACGATCGCCACATGCTTATATGGAGGGGACGATGTCCCGGAGAATTCAATTCGCGTTCCTGCTGGTCTTCGCTGCACTCCTGGTGATCAACCCGCATGGAGCCACAGCGCAAGAGAACCCGCCCATCCGTGTCGTCGCGATTACGATTGATAATAACTATCCTGATGGACTGACATTTCACATCCACGCCGTTGCGGATTCCCCCATCACGAACATCATGCTGTACTACAAGGATCAAGGTGATATATCCACCACGCGTCAACCCGTTGAATTTGAATCGGGCACCGAGGTGGTCGCTTCCTATACCTGGGACACTTCACGGTTCACAGTTGCACCGAGCAGTCCGATCTTCTTCCATTGGACCCTTGAAGACGAGCAAGGTAACAAACTCACAACCCCCGAGGAGTTGGTTTATTACGACGATCTTCGGTTCCCCTGGATGGAGATCAGCGATCCGGAACTGATCGTGCGCTGGTATGACGGCACGGATGCCTTCGGTCAATTCATCTACGACGCGGCGAGACAAGCGCTGACGCGGATGGAGGAACAGACGGGCGAGCAGCTGGATTTCCCCATATTTGTGCTTGTTTATGCCAACCAGGAAGATTTTGCCTCTTGGCATTTCTTCGTCGATGACTGGGTCGGAGGTCAGGCTTTTACACCACTGGGGATCACCACAGATATCATCTCACCTTACTCTAATCCGGATTGGATCCTGGCTGTCGTCCCCCATGAGATCGCCCACCTTTTCTTTTATCAGGTCATGGATTCCCCATTCGCTTCATGGCCTTCATGGCTGGACGAGGGGTTGGCCCAGTATTATGAAGCGACCGATCCGCTCCCAGCTTTAGAGCACGTCGAATCTGCGGCCAGGGGAGAGACCTTGCTCCCTCTGCTCTCCCTGACCGGTGGTTTTGGGCGCGATCCTGAGCAGGTGAGGCTTTCCTATGATGAATCCCTCAGCGTTGTGATCTTTATTCTTGAGACCTGGGGAGAGGCGGGACTGCAGAGTCTCATCGAAGTATTCCGAACGGGGGAGAACCCGCGGCCGGCGATAGAAATCGCGCTCGGTCTGACCTGGGAGGAGTTTGAAGCCGCCTGGATAACCTGGATGGGGGTCCCAGCAACACCGAAGCCCTCACCGGTTCCAACGGCTACGTTCGTCTATCCCACGGCTCCCAGCGGCTGGCCCACACCGACTAAGCTTATAAAAGCAACAGCGACAGAGAGCCCAGGATCGACATCATCTGATCTGAGCTCAACGCCCGAGCCTTCTGCTGTCAACGGCAAAGGGAGTTTGTCCAAGTTGCTTTGTGGAGGATCGACTTTTGGAGCGCTGCTCTTGCCTGCATTGGTTTGGATGGCCCGACGCAGGGAAGAAATTTTAGCATAGCTGCACTCTACCGCAGGAGCTTAAACTCCAAATAAAATCCAACCGCATTATGCCGTTTGGCACTCAAGATGATTCTCATGCCGCTAGGTCACAGCCCGCAGAGCACCCCGCAGGAGACACACCAAGAGCGCGCCCGGAGTTCGAATGCAGTCCGAAGTCAAATCAATGCAAAAGAGGCGGATCATCGCTGGTCCGCCTCTTTTATTAAGTTCAGCCAATACCTGGGGATAGATTAATTCAATTCCTTCAGTAGACTGCGCACTTCATCCGGGTCGGAGAGGAAGTATCGAGCCTTCGACCGCTCGGGGACACCGATCTTCACCGTCCAACCCGATTCGGGGATCACTTCAAAGAGCGCCTCATCGGTAACGTCATCGCCAACCGCCAGGATGAAATCGAAGGGTGGTTTCGCGGACAGCCATGGGTGTGCGGCCCGCCCCTTGCTTACGGTGCTCGGTTTAACTTCCACAACTTTATGCCCCTGTAAGATGTGCAGTGAAGTGTTGGCGATATAACCTTCGATGGTGTCAATCAGCTCAACGGCACGCTGAGAACCCAGGCCGGGGTCAGCCCGGCGGTAATGCCACACTAGCGCCCTTCCTTTCTCCTCCAGAAGAGCGCCTGGGGTGCGATCGACGAACATTTCAAATACCGGCCTTAACTGCTCCTTCCAGTCATCGGTGAAATCCTCATCAATCTGCTCCCACTGTTTCTGGTCGGCATGGCGGACCATCGCCCCGTGTTCGGCAACGAGATCCATTCCCACCTCGCCCAGCCAGTCATCGAGAGTCTCCGCATCGCGGCCGCTGATGATGACCATTGTGTTTTTTGGATCACATGCGAGCGGCGTGAGCACTGCGATTAATTCTTCGTCAGGTTTCGCCCTTTTGGGGGTGGGGGCAAATGGAACAAGCGTCCCATCGTAGTCAAGTAGGAGCAATCGGCGTTCCGCGCCATCATACGCCTGTAACAACTCCTGTTTCAGCTTCCCCTGCAGGCGCTTGGGAAGGTGGAGCCTGCGCACCTCCTGCACCTTTGCAAGCTGACTCAGGAAATCATCTGCCCAACGCTCTGTATCATAACGGCGAAGCCGGGCACGCATGGTCGCGTTGCGCGCCTGTTGTTCCTCGAGGGGCATTTCCAGAGCCTGATGCAGAGCTTCCACGAGCATTTCTTCATTATGCGGATTGACGATGATCGCTTCACCCAATTCCGCCGCTGCGCCGGCTGTTTCACTCAGCACGAGAACCCCCGTCCCATCCGGTCGTGAGATTAGATATTCCTTGGCCACGAGATTCATCCCATCCCTCAAGGGCGTAACCAGCGTGACATCCGCCATGAGGTACAGCGCGATAAGCTGCTCAAAGGGAACAGATCGATAAAGATAGGTGATCGGCGCCCAGCCAGGTTGGCTGAGCTGCCCGTTGATACGTCCGATTAACTCATCAACCTGGCTTTTTAGATTCTGATACTCTGGCACACGTGTCCGCGAAGGGACCAACAATGACAGCATGGTCACGCGCCCTAGCCAATCCGGATGGCGTGAGAGAAATTTCTCGAAGGCGTTTAGACGCTGGATGATGCCTTTCGAGAAGTCCAGCCGGTCTACGGTGAGAATAACTTTGTGCTCCCCAACTTGCTGGCGTAAAGCTTCAAGTTCATGTTTGACTTCCGGCATTTCGTGGGCGGTGCTATAGCGGTTAATGTCCACGCCCAGCGGGAATGTGTCTACTTTAATGGCGCGATCACCGACTGTCACTCGCCCAAAATCTTGTTCTAGCCCCTGGATGCGCAATAAACTACTCAAGAAATGGCGTGCGTAATCGTATGTATGAAAACCGACCAGATCCGCGCCGGTTAGGCCCTTGAGAATCTCTTCTCTCCAGGGAAGCATCCGGAAGATCTCATACGATGGAAACGGTATATGCAGGAAAAAACCAATTGCCGCATCCGGCAGTGATTCGCGCAACATGGCAGGCAGCAATAGCAAGTGGTAATCGTGAACCCAGATGGTGTCACCCGGTAGAGCGACCTCGAGAACTTTCTCACAAAAGCGTGCGTTCACCTCCTGGTATGCCTGCCACTCCAGATGATCATAGTGCGCATATTGTGGGAAGTAGTGAAAGAGCGGCCAGATTGACCCGTTCGAGAAGCCGTTATAGTAGAGGTCGAACTGCTTCCCGGGCAAGAAGATCGGAACGCTGCCGAACTCGTCGGATAGTCTCTTGGAGATTTTCGCCTGCTGCTCGGGATTATCCTCATGAATGCCTGGCACACCCAGCCAGAGCATATCCATCTCCTCCCGCACTGCGTTCAGTGTCGTCGCCAAGCCGCCGACACTGGGATTATAGATGTATCCGCCGTCATCCCTTTCCAAGCTTACGGGAAGCCGGTTGGAAACCACAATCAACCGCTGCTGCCGGTCTTTAGTTTTCGCATGCATGGAGCACCTGCATTCTGACTTGAGCTGTCAACATCCGGACAGATTGTATTGGTCGCATAGAGCGGGAGAGTGCCTCTCAATCAGGCATACGTTCATTTTGTTCGTACCGCTTTGGCGAGCATCTTCCACCCGCTGCTCTCAGAGGCAATTTGTCTTTCTGCTTCTACACTCGACAGAATTTCTTCCTTATCGGGAAGCTGGCTTACTCTTCCGGTCCTTCCCACCAAGGTTGATAACGGCGGACCTTATCAATCAGTTTCTTCTTCGTTTTGGCGTCTGTCGCTACCGCCAGTTCCTTCTTCAGCAACCTCATTTTCTTTTGGCGGCGTTGTCGGCGTCTTCGTTTGCGATCTTTTTCAGTCAGTGGCATTCGTTCTAGACCTCCATTTATTCAAGGGTGTTGCTTGCTCCAAGCCAACATTATATAGATATATGATAACGCATCTACGATGGTAGCGCCGGATCTACTCGCGCCATATCCACAGTTATCAACTGGGCATGAGCAGGCCAGCGATGGACCACCTCCCATGTCTAGTTTTCAATAAGCTTTTGTTTCAATCGTGTGACAGTCCCCGATTATTAACGATTTATTAATCCTTTTGTTGTATGATATTCATGGTGGGGAACGGTTTTTTAGGCATGGTTTGGTTTAACTCCTTTATGAATATCCAACTTCGCCACAAGTAATTATCCCTTCCATTGGTTTAGCGTAAAAAATCCTGATCCATTCCTTGTAGATATGGATCATCTTAAGGGCGTGACCTGCTTATGATTAATGAGTTCGAGTTACTCGCAAACAAAGTTATCGAAGCGACAAAAGAAGTCTCGCTATCTGAAGAAGAGCAAACCTCAATCCAGCAGTTATTCCAACTCGGGGGAGAACAGGGATATATCACGCTGAATGATATTGCCTCTCAATTTCCCGAATCCGAGGCTTCTCTCCCCGTGATCGAACGCGTCTACGATATGCTGCTTAACGCAGGTATAGACATCCTTGATGACGAAGAGGTCTCTGAGAAGAAACCCGCTGTCCCGGTCAAGGACGATGAGGCTGAGAAGGAAGATGAAAACAAGCTCGCTGAAGTAAGCGCTATCGACGCAATTGATTCAGGCGATTCGGTAGGTTTATACCTCAGCCAGGTAGGCAGAGTTCCTCTACTCACACGCGATGAGGAGGTCGAACTTTCCAAGCGCATTGAGCGCGGCCGTAGAGTACGCAATAATCTTGCGCGGGGTCCGGTCTCTCCAAAACAACGTGCGAAATTCGAAAGGTTCATTCAAGACGGCATGGCTGCTCGTGAACACCTGATCATGGCCAACTCCCGACTTGTAATCAGCGTAGCTAAGAAGTACGTCGGCCGCGGAGTACCCCTGCTCGACATGATCCAGGAAGGTCACGTTGGGTTAATGCGCGCCGTGAAGAAATTCGATTACCGACGTGGGCACAAATTCTCCACGTATGCCACCTGGTGGATTCGCCAGGCTGTTACAAGGTTGGTCGCAGACCATGGTCGCACCATCCGTATTCCCGTTCATATGGGCGATCGCATTAACCGCATGCTGCGCAGTCGACATAAACTGACGCAGGAATTGGGACGTGAACCCGTACGGGAGGAGCTTGCAGCATGCCTGGAGGTCTCCCCTCACGATGTTGACTACATGCTTCGCGTAGCACAGCGTCCTCTCTCTTTAGAGAAACCGACAGAGCAAGAAGGGGACGCCGTAATCGGGGACTTCATCGAGGATCAGGACGCCCCGGCGCCCGAAGAGATCACCTTGCAGGAGATCTTGGAGGAACGAGTGCAGGACCTGCTGGAAACCCTGCCTCATCGGGAAGCACTCGTGCTGCGCTTGCGTTACGGCCTTGAAGCCGGGGAAGTCCACACACTCAAAGAGATCGGCGAGAAGATGGGGATAACGCGCGAGCGTGTGCGACAGATTGAAGCCCAAGCTCTGCGCCGCCTGCGAAATCCTGGCTTGCGCCGGGAGCTCGTCGATTACGTGCGCACCTGATATTTCTCCGCTAACCTTAGGTGATAAACACGCACCTCTGGATTTCCTCCAGAGGTGCGTTTCTTATACGACTTTAGAATATTGCCATCGCTCCGCATGCGTGAACCATCAGCACCCGCGTAGATCAGGTTGTTTGCTTTTATTAGATTGAAATGTGTTGGGAACGAGAAGGGGGAGGATCAGGCTACGTAACCCGCCTGGTGAAGTTTCTCTGCCGCCTCTATAGTGGCCGGGATTGTTACCAGGATGCGAGTACCACGCCCTGGTTGCGAGTCGATTTTCAAGATCCCATTTACAAGCTCGGCTCGTTCATACAAATTGACCATTCCAAGGCTGCCGCGTTTTTCATAGTTGGACTGAACTTGCTCAACGTTAAACCCGACGCCATCATCTTCGATTTCCAGATGCAAATTATCTCCCCGGCGTTTCAATCGGATCCAGATATGTTTTGCGTTGGCATGCTTGCGGGCATTGTTCACAGCTTCTTCAACGATGAAAAATATCACACCCTGCTTGCCGACTTCCAGATCGTCTACAATTCCGTTCTTTGCCTCGACGACGACGTTCTGGCTGTGATTCTCCATCATCTTCTCAGAGAGTTGCTCTAGTGCTCCCAACAACCCCTCCGATTCAAGAACAAGGGGCCGGAGCGTAAAGAGCATTTGCCGGATTTCTTTTGTCGTACGCCGGGCAAGTTCTTCAATTTTAAAGAGTTCTTCAGCAGCTTGAGTTGGTTCGCGCTGGAGGAGGCGCCGGGCGAAGTTCACCCTCATTGCGATCGCTCCGATGGATTGCGTTGGCCCGTCATGCAGGTCGCGGGCAAGCTTGTTGCGCGTGTTTTCCTGGATCTCGGCAATGCGCTCCTTCTCCTGCTCCAGATCGCTGTATAGACGAGCATTCTGCAAAGCGACCATTGCCTGCTGTGCGATGGCATCGAGCAGCTCGACCTGCTCAGGATTGAAATACCCCTCATCCGGATGCGCGAAAAGCAGCGCACCATAGAGGTCCAAGCCGACGACAAGGGGGATACAAACGGCGACACGACAGTTGTGCAAGGTGATAATCCGCTTCAGTTCGACATCCTGGCCTGGGTTCGTGCAAAGTTGGGATTGCACACTGGCCAATGCTTCTCCAACCACACCCTGCGCTCCAGGCAGCGTGACACGTAAATCCGCGGCCGATAGTCCTCGTGCGGAGGTTATATAGAGCTCCTCGTTCTCGAAGAGCATCAACGCGCTAACTAACTTGGTCGCGCCCTCACCCTCAAGTGCACTATTCGCGAGGTCAAGTGTCATCTCAAGCACTCGCTCGTAATTGAGCGTTGCGTTTAAATTCGCCGTCATTACCAGAAGGGATCTGAGCTTTTCGATCTCGCGCTCCAAGGAGGCAACCCGATTCGTTTTATCTCCTCCGTGATTGTGACCTGAGTTAGGGGATTTATTTCGATCGCGTCGAGACCGATCCGAGAGCCATGCGACCGGGGGCAATGCTAAGAGAAGAAACGCAGGATCGAGCGCTGAAATGATTTTCGGCGCTGTTATTGAAAGAGCTTTTAGCAATAAGTGTCCCAATTCAATCTGGTACACAATCACATCCTCAGCAAACTAGAGTATTGTATGCCAACTTCCCGCCTCACCTTCATCTCGTTTATGCTGAGATATGGCATCAGGCACTCACTCGAGCCACGGTTCTTGTATGTAGTATCACTTAAAAATCCGAGATTTTCCCTTACAGTTCCCCTACAAGCTGAAGCCAACTTAATCTCTCGCTGTCAGGAGATCATCGGCCAACATCCCAATCCATTGGAAAATTGATTGAGCGCTGCATTGAAACCGTTCACGCAGGCGGTTGTGCCTTCATTTCCACATTGTTCCGGGATAGCAAGTGAAGAGCAATCAATGCGAAGATCATCACCGCAAAGCTGATGAGCTGCGCACTGCGTATGCTGCCGAAAACAATCGAGCTATCCCCGCGAAAACATTCGAGAAACAGCCGCGAAATAGCCGCAAGCGCAACGAATAGGGTGAAGATAAAGCCTGAGAAAGCCCTGGTTTTACGGACCGGCAGGATCACCAGCGTGACGCCCACGGCGAACAGGAGCTCGTAAATCTGTGAGGGGTGCCTGTCTGCGCCCCATAATTCAATCGCCCAAGGGACTGTGGTCGCTGCTCCAAATGCATCGCCGCTTGAGAGATGCGCCAGGGCAACGAAGATCGCAAAAACTGCCGCTCCCAACGCAAGCGTATCGAGCGTTGGGAGAAGAGAGAGCCCTTTGCGTTGAGCATAAATCATTGCGGCAATGAGCCCTACGACTATGCCCTCCATGATGGAGAGCGTGTTCGGATTAAGCGCCAGCAAGTTCAGGGGTTCACTTAGATAAAGATCAATGTATTTAAGCGCGTATCCCAGGCGAGCACCTACAATCCCAGCGGCGAGAGCGATGAAGATCATATTGCTTATAAGCCCCGGATCTAGCTTATAGCGTGCCGTTTCGCGCTCGGCAATATGTGTTCCAATCCAGAAACCCACCAAGAGCAGCAAGCCGGGCAATTGAATTGCGAGTGGTCCAATTTGCAGGATGGGGTACATCAGGGCACGCCCTCCAGCAGCTGCTCAACGGTGCTCTGCAGGGTGACTTCGCTCATCGGCCCTCCCACGATCACGCGCTGGATGACTCCTTCCCGATCGATGAAGAAAGTCGTCGGCAAGGCGCGCATGAGGTAGGTATTTCCGACCTCTCCACTGGTGTCAAGCAGAATGGGGAACGTTAAGTTGAACTCCTGCACGAAAGCTTCAACATCAGCAAGACTATCTTGTGCTGTCATATTAACCGCCAGCACTTCCAACCCACGCTCTTTATTTTCCTGGTAGACCCGCTGCAATGCTGGCATTTCTGCCCGGCAAGGAGGACACCAGGAAGCCCATAGGTTTAAAACAATAACTTTTCCGCGCATATCGGAGAGCGAAATCTCGTCACCGGATAAGCTTTCGAGGGTGAAGTCGGGGGCTAGAAATCCCTCTCTGGGGCTGGGGATAAATCCCCCTGTGGTTGCCTCTGCTGGCACCGTTGAAGCCCATATCCATAACACGCCTATGATTGCTGCGCCGATCACAACCAGCGACCAACGCACGGTATCTTGAACCAGAGTGTGAAATTTGTTCATCGCCTAGATATTCTACCGCGAGTGGGGTCCCCCAAATCAATATCGAATCTCACAATTTTCCAGGATGCTTCGGATTAATTTTCTACCAGGGAACGAACAAAGATGAAGGAGAGTTTCGATAGAGCGAGATCCCGATTTTATGGCGCTTCCAATCCATGCCTCGCCAGCAGGTGAGGTTCTGCTAAGATTTGTGCTGTTTGTCCATCACCGACGACCTGCCCTTCATCGATGATGACGGTTCGCTCAAAAAGCTCTGCCACCATGCGCATATCGTGTGTTGCAACCAGCATCGTTTGTGGTAAACCGCGCAGGAGCTGAATCAACTCACGCCGCCCGCGCGGATCGAGTCCGGCCGTGGGCTCATCTAAGACCAACACCTCTGGATCCATTGACAGGACTGTCGCAATAGCCACACGTTTCTTCTCACCTTCACTGAGATGATGCGGCACGCGCGTCTCCGAACCCGCCATGCCAACATCTTCAAGTGCCTGCCTCACCCTCTGCTCCAATTCCTCTTTTGGAAGACCCATATAGAGCGGACCGAAAGCCACGTCTTCATAGACACTCTGCGAAAAGAGTTGATCATCCGGGTCCTGGAACACCAATCCGACCAAGGCACGAATTTGTCTCAGGCTGTCGTCGGTCAGTTCCTTCCCGCAGACATGGACTTCCCCCTCACCGCGCAGGATGCCGTTCAAATGGAGCAGAAGCGTCGATTTCCCCGAACCGTTAGGTCCGACGAGGGCAGTTTTTTCTCCTGGGTTAATGAAAAGGCTAACGCCGCGCAAAGCCACCCGGCCATCCGGGTAGCTGAAGTGTAGATCCTGGATATCTAATGTATGGTGCATGCTCTACCTCAAGAACATCAGCGAGAGCGATCCTAGGATCAGCAAGCTGAATACGATAAGGCTGATCCAATCGGCTCCACGCATCTGGAAGGTCGAATAAGTGCGCATTTCACCATCATAGCCTCGGGAGGCCATCGCTCCATAGACACGTTCGCTGCGGTCTAGCGAACGAAGGAAGAGGCTGCCGACCATCGATCCCGTGACTCGACCACGCCAAAGAAGGGAGGGTTTCCCTTTGCCGGGGATCTCCGGGCTGCGCGCTGCACGTGCCCGCATAAGGCGAATAACTTCGTCAGCCAAGACAAAAATATACCGATACATAAATGCGATTACCGCAACCAGGGGACGAGGAATACGCAGCGAACACATCGCCCATACTAAATCGGGGAAGGGCGTCGTTGCCGCCAACAGAATTCCAGCCTGGACGGCGATAAAACTCCGAAGCATGATGCTCACGAAGCGAATTGTTCCCGGTTCGGAAATTGTCAGGTTTAGCGCGGGAAAGCTGATGAGGGTAGGTCCCGGGATGATAAAGGGCAGAGGGGCTGCTGCGAGCAGAAATGGGATGGCAATAAACGATCGCCGCACAGCGTAGAACATCCCAAGTCTTGAAGCAGCCGCGTAGCCCAAGACCCCAAGGAACAGCGCGCCGAAGGCGATCCAGGATCCATGCCTAACAAGCCCAACGACTAGAATAAAAAAAAGTGTAACCACCACCTTAACCCGAGGGTCCAGGTGGTGGATCAAGCTTTCTCTATGCTGATATTGATCCGTAAGGTCGATATGCAAATTCTAATCCCTGACCGTTCCCCGGTGCACTGAGCTTCGGGCGATGAGCCAGGCCAACCCGAATACGACCAGGGTTCCGACGGCGACGGCCAGCATTGTCGTAAGTACTGGGTCGCTCAGGAAAGGCAGTGTGTAATCCGGCATCAATTCGAAGGATGGACCTTGCGCCAATCCCAAGAAGCCCTGCAACTCAGCGATGAACTCCAGGCCATCCGGGCGTGCTGACGCGAGTGGGGAGAAGGCAGCGACAGCCAATGCAACGAGCAGACCGACCAAAGTAAATGTCGCTGTGCGCTTCCCCGGTGCCGTTTCCCCGGTGGTTAACACTTCCGGTCTACTCGCTTGTAGAAGACCAATAGCCCCGACAGTAATGATAGCTTCACCAAGCCCGATGATGGCGTGGACGCCAGCCATCGCCGGCAGCCCTAAATGGAGTGGTGAAGTTCCCGAGATTGCCAACTGAATGGCTGCGGCGCTCGCACTGACGATCACCGACAGCCAGGCGCCTACGAACCCCCCGATCAACCGAGATCGCGTTGTGGGTCCAAGAAAACGAATTACGAGCATATAGACTGCATAGCCTGTAAATGTGGTGATGACACCCATATTCATGATGTTCCAACCCATCGCCAGCAATCCCCCGTCCTGGAAGAGCAATGCTTGAACAGCGATGACGGCCGTCATGACCAATGTGCCCGCCCAAGGACCTAATACAATCGCCGCGAGCGTCCCGCCGAGAAGGTGTCCGGATGTCCCGGCGGCGACGGGAAAGTTAATCGCCTGGGCGGCGAAAATAAAAGCCGCGATTACGCCCATCAGTGGAACTTGTCGCTCCCCGAGTTGATCCTTAGTTTGGCGAAGAGCAATCCCGATGAAAACCACCGCGAGTATCCACCCAACGACGGATACACCGATGGAAAGAAAACCATCCGGTATGTGTAAAGGTGTAGGCGAAAAAAGCATTTGAAAATCTCCTTATCAGAGCTAAGAGGCTGCCGGCTTCTGTTTACAGATCTGGCAAAGACCCTCCAACGTTAAATGCACCGAATCGATCCTGAAGCTGGTTGTCTCTTCGACGCGTCGAGCGAATGCTTCGATCTCCTCCGCTTCCAATTCGAAGATAGAACCACATTCACGACATACAAGATGGCTATGGGGGTGTTCGGGGTCACACAGAGAGAAACGCATTGGCTCTCCCCCAGTGGAGAGCATATTTATCATACCTGCGCCCTTAAGCGATTCTACGGTCCTGTAGACGGTTGCGAGGTTCAAACCTGGGAGGCGTTCTCTCGCCCCCTCATACACTTGCTGAGCGGAAATGTGATTTTCCATATGCGCGATCGTCTCGAGGATGATCGTCCGCTGGGCAGTTACCCTGTACCCGCGCTCGTGAAGCTGTTCTGCAAGTCTTTTTCCGCACGACATAGGCAAACTTTCGTAGTTGCAAAGATTTGCATAAACTTATCATTAAATTCAAGCGCGGTCAAGCCTCCCTGGTGTCAAACAACCGCGCCTGGAAAACCATAAGAAACGTCAACCGCTCAAACCCCTCTCTACATCGTCCTTTTTCACTCCGCATGGTCGATCAGGATGAAATACCAGAGCAGTAAATATAAAAAAGAGCGGATGAGAAATCCGCTCTCGTATCTGCTTCGATAGCAGTCCGGTTTCAGCCTTGTTGGGTTTTCTGGTGAATCTAATTCACGGAAGGGTTCGCAGATAGGAGATTAACTCCCAGATCTCCTGCTCGCTGAGCAGCGTGCCCCAGGCAGTCATCAAGGAATTATAGGGATCAAAATCCCCACCATCCGAAATTCGCCAGAGCAGGTAACCATCAGTGTTTTCTTGCATCTGTTCTTGATCGGTGAAATCGGCAGGTCGTGGATTTAACCCGGCCGCATCAGGTCCTTCACCGCGTCCATCCTCACCGTGGCATTGGCTGCACAGAGCGAAATAAGCCTCCTTCCCAGAGGCGATCGCCGCGGGGTCGCCCGCCAGCGGATTGATCTTATCCTTGTACTCGGCGGGAATGACCAGCGGCGCTTCAACGCCAGTCTCGTTGCTAATATAAACCACTCGATCTTCCTCACCACCGGAACCTGCACAGCCCGTTAGCACGAGAGACATAATTATCAGGTTGGTGAAAATACTCAGCATGTATTGTTGTCTCTTCATTTTTTTACGTTCTCCTTCCGTTCTATCATAGCCCAATTTCCGATCGTTTACTATCGGATCGGCGGATGAGCCATCTTCAAGAATAGACCATGTCTGTAACACTTCATATCCTTCTAGGGTCACACTCTCACCCATAGGCAACATTCACATTGCCGACAAACGAACTATTTAAAATCTCCATCTTTTGCTTTCCCCCGCTGCGCACAGGGTACCTTTTGCCGCCATTTTTATACCGCCCGAGAACCATCCTTTCAAATCGGGTAGAAATGGTGCATAAAGGACAACTTACGCTCCAAAGAGTGACTTTCCCCACTCCCGTTTAAGGAGGCCAGCCAGCATCATCATTAAAGAGTTCCGAACGTCGATAAACGAGGTTATTTATTCGTGAAGGGTGCCAGCGCATCCGATAATCTATTCCAAATCTTGAGTGTAACCCAAGGAAAATGGGGCGAGCGGATCGCAGAGAACATTGCCGCGAACGCACCCACGGATTGGGTTGTTCACTCTTGGGCCGCGCCGCGCGTCTTGCCTCCCATCGTTGATGATCCAGAGGATTTCCTGCCTCCTTCTCTCCCCCAAGTAGATCTAGTTCTCGCGCTGGGCGAAGTCGCGGGCCTTGTACAATTAATTCCCGATATTGTGAAGATGACTGGCGCAAAGGCGGTTGTCGCACCCATCGACCGCAACGAATCCGTCCCACCGGGGCTCGCCACCCAACTCACCCAGTGGCTTAAAGAGATCGACGTCCCGGTCGCGCTGCCCAAACCCTTCTGCTCCCTCGCGGAGGACACCTACAACCGTAAGCCCTTGGTAGAAACCTATGATGACCCCCTGATCCAACGCTTCGCAGCGCATTTCGGGAAACCCGAATTTCGGGTAACGGTGGAGGACGAGAAGATTGTCGCCGTCGAGGTTGAGCGCGATTCAGCCTGTGGCTGTGCTAAATACGTTGCTGACAACCTTATCGGCGTAAAAGTCGATGAATCTGTCGAAAAGACCGGCATGCTGCATCACCATTTCCCCTGTCTGGCAAGCATGAACCAGGACCGGGATTACAACGATACGCTCATGCACGTCTCGGGGCACTTTCTCCAAGACGCAATCAAGGAGGGGCTGGGATCAAACCTTTCGACCCTCTACATCAAACCGGCTGGGCATGTTGACGAGAACCCCTAAGTAGGAGGAGGCCATGAAAGAACTTATCCTCGAAATGCCAACCATGTACGCCGACCACCACGTCCTGAAGGTACGGGAGGCGTTGGAGGGGCTCAAAGGCATCGAAGAAGCCTATGCCAGCTCCGCATGGAAAAAACTCATGATCTCTTATGAGGAAAAATCTATAAAACCCGCCGAGATCGAAAAAGCCCTGACGAAAGCGGGATATCCACCGGGAGAGGGCGCGACGCCCATCCTGGTTACAGCTTCCTCCGATCTTAAGCGTGATCCTCAATGGGAGAAGTTGGGCAATAGGGTCACGGAGACAAATCAGAAGGATCTCGAAATGTCAGGCCAGTCTCGACGATAGCAGATGGTATTAAGGAGAAAATCACATGGCGAAAAAACTTAGAACACCTGAAGAGGCCAGCTGTGATCCTGCAAGCATCACGCTTCTCGAGCTGGCTTCTGAGAATGATTATGAAACCGCTTTCTCTCGCGCAGATTCCACAGCCGCTTGCCCGATTGGAGCCGATGGGATGTGCTGCAAAATTTGTGCCATGGGACCCTGCCGATTGGTGAAGAAAGGTCAGACGGGTGTTTGTGGAGCGACGCTTGAAACCGTCGGGGCGCGCAACTTTGGTCGCATGGTAGCTGCCGGAGCAGCAGGTCATTCCGATCATGGTCGTGATCTGGCCTACACACTTCTCGCTGCAGCCGAAGGCCATGCACCTGATTACCAGGTACGCGACCCAGCGAAGTTGAGAGAGATGGCCAGATACCTCGACGTCGAAGTTGACGAAAGACCTGTCGATGAACTCGCCCGAGATGTCGCTCTCGCTGCGATCGGGGAATTTGGTAAGGCTCAAGGCGAGATTCTGTACCTGAAACGAGCCCCTAAGAAACGACAGGAAATCTGGAAAAAACTGGGTATCGAACCCCGCAACATCGATCGTGAAATCGTCGAGATGATGCACCGGACCCATATCGGAAACGATCAGGATGCCGAGCATATCCTGGATCACGCCATGCGCTGTGCGTTAGGAGACGGTTGGGGCGGCTCCATGCTGGCCACGGACCTCTCAGATGTGCTCTTCGGCACACCAGGTCCAGTTTTATCCGAAGCCAACCTGGGAGTGCTTCAGGCTGATGAAGTTAATATCATCATCCACGGCCATGAACCCACACTTTCCGAAATGATCATCGCCGCAGCGACAGACCCTGAGATGATTGAATACGCCAAGAGCAAGGGCGCCAAGGGCATCACGATGAGTGGCATCTGCTGCACCGCCAACGAAGCCCTGATGCGCCAGGGCGTGCCGCTGGCGGGCAACTTCCTGCAGCAGGAATTAGCGATCATCACAGGCGCAGTCGACGCCATGGTCGTTGACATCCAATGCATCATGCAGGGCATCGTAAAGCTTGCCGATCAATTCCATACGGAGATCATCACCACGTCACGAAAAGCCAAGATCACCGGCGCCACCCACATTGAGTTCGACGAGCATCGAGCCCTGGAGATCGCCAAGGACATCGTGCGCTTGGCGTGTGATCGCTTCCCGGAGCGGGGAGATACACACATTCCAGACGAGACCGCAGAACTGATCCCCGGGTTCTCCCACGAATATATTAACTACGCTCTGGGCGGAACCTACCGCGGATCCCTGCGACCCCTCAACGACGCCATCATGTCCGGCCGCATTCGCGGCGTGGTTGCGAACATCGGCTGCAATAACCCCCGTGTTCGCCACGACGAGATGCACCGCTACGTCGTAACCGAGTTCCTGAAGAACGATGTTCTGGTCGTAGAGACCGGCTGCGGCGCCATCGCCAGTGCCAAACAAGGATATCTGACCCCCGAAGCCGCGCTCGAATTCGCCGGCCCGGGCTTACGTGAGGTTTGCGAGACCGTTGGTATGCCACCCGTGCTCCACTTGGGTTCTTGCGTGGATAACTCCCGCATTCTGACCGTGCTGGCCCAAATGGCGACTGAAGGTGGGCTTGGCGACGACATCAGCGATATCCCTGCAGTGGGCATGGCACCCGAGTGGATGAGCGAGAAAGCTATTTCCATCGCCACCTACTGCGTCGCCTCCGGCGCCTATGTCATCATGGGCCACTCCAGCCCTGTTTCTGGGATTGAAGGAGTGACCCAACTCATCACCGACCGCTGGGAAGAGAAAGTCGGGGGCAGGCTGGAATTCACCAATGAACCCGAGGAGGTCGTGCGCAGATCATTAGCGCATATCGACAAGAAACGGGCCGCCCTCGGATTGCCTGAGTATGATCCCGACAAATGGGGCAAGAGCGGTGACTGGAGAATCCAGGAATTCATCGAGCTGCCATTTGCTGAGAAAATCGAAGCCGCCTACGGCAATTCGGCGAAGTAGGGAGGAGTTCAAACATGTCACGTTATATCGCTACTCGCGCTATCCGCGGAGCCAACGCTATCGTAGCCGAAGCCGAAGCCCTGATGCAGAAGGCGATCGCCGACAAGGGTGCCGATCACCCCGTGGCTTTCCCCAATACTGCATATTTCCTTCCCGTAATGTACGGTATGTTGGGCGCCGAGGTTGAAACCCTTGGTCAGATGGAACCTATCTTGGAGCATGCCAAGAGCCTGCTCCATCCCCTGCCCGACGAGAAGCTCTGGGTCCCCTACCTGGGTGAAACACTGGACAGCGGTATGTCAACCATACTCGCCGCTGAAGCCATCGAGGCTATTCGCTTCGTCTATGGCGAGCAGCCCGAGCCCTACCCGGGCTTGGAGCTAGCCGGCGTCACCGACTATTCCAATTTTGGCGGGAACGGAGCCACTCCCCCCACGGATGGCCATCTCAATGGACCCATCGACGACATCCAGCTGCGTTCGTGGGGCATCCAATTGGTGGATGGCCGCATGCCGGGCTTCGCCGCCATCCTCGGCGCCGCCCACTCCAATGAGGCCGCCGTCGCCATCGTGCGCGAACTCCAGAGCCGCAGCATCCTCACTTTCCTTTGCGGCAATGTCAATGGTCGTTCAATCATCGACCAATTAGTCGAGGAAGGGGTGGAGATGGGATTCGACACCTACATCATCCCCTTCGGACGCGATACGCTATCGGCAATTTATCCCGTTGGCTTTGCTACCCGATCGGCACTCACCTTCGGCGGGATGAAGGGTGGACAATGGCGCGACATCCTGCTCTACAACAAGTACCGCGTCTTCGCTTTTGCGCTCGCACTTGGCGAGGTGGACGATCTCAAATATGCCGCCGCTGCAGGTGTGATCTCCTACGGCTTCCCCGTGATCGCCGATACCGTGATCCCGGAGATCCTGCCCACCGGCGTCACCCAGTACGAACACGTCATCTCCATGCCTTGGAACGAGATCGAGGGCGCCACGGAAGAGGAGAAGGCTACCAAGCTGGTGCAGAAGTGCATCGAGGTGCGCGGCCTTAAGATCAAGGTTAGCGAAGTTCCGGTCCCGGTTCCTTACGGTTCAGCCTTCGAGGGTGAAGTCGTACGTAAGAACGACATGCGCGTCGAATTCGGCGGAAAGCACAGCCGGGCTTTCGAGTACCTCTTCATGGAGAAGATGGACGATGTCGAAGATGGAAAAATCGAGTTGATCGGACCCACCTTCGAAGACATCGAAGATAAAGGCTCTATGGACCTCTGCATTCTTGTCAAGGTGGCCGGGCGCAAGATGGAGAAAGATTTCGAGCCCGTGCTCGAGCGTCAAGTTCACTACTTCATCAACGGCGCCTCTGGCATTCAGCACATTGGCCAGCGCGACATCGCCTGGATCCGCATCAGCACAGCCGCAGCCGATAAGGGCTTCAATCTGAATCACTTTGGCGATATCCTTTACGCCCGATTCCACGAGGACTTCGGCAGCATCGTCGACAAGGTTGAAATATCGATCATCACCGACCCAGATCTTCACGCTGAGTGGCTTGAAAAAGCTCGTGAGGCATTTGAAGAGCGCAATGTCCGCTTGGGCTCGATGACGGACGAGAGCGTGGATGACTTCTACTCCTGCACCCTCTGCCAGTCCTTCGCTCCCGACCACGTTTGTATCGTCAGCCCAGAGCGGCTCGGACTTTGCGGAGCCTACAACTGGCTGGACTGCAAGGCATCCTTCCAGATCAACCCCACTGGACCAAACCAGCCGATCAAAAAGGCTACGGAGATAGACGAGGCCAAGGGTTACTTCGAGGGTGTGAATGAGTTTGCTGTTCAAGCCAGTCACGGCGTGGTTACCGAAGTCTCGATGTACTCCATTATGGAGAACCCAATGACAGCCTGCGGCTGCTTCGAGTGCATCGCCATGTTGATCCCTGAGGCCAACGGTGTCATGATCGTCAGCCGTGAGGATACAAGCATGACTCCGACAGGCATGACCTTCTCAACGCTGGCCGGCATGGCTGGTGGTGGTCTGCAGACGCCGGGTGTAATGGGCCACGGCAAGTTCTATATCCTCAGCCCGAAGTTCATGTCGGCTGATGGCGGTTTCAAACGAGTCGTGTGGATGTCTTCTATCCTGAAAGAGCAAATGGCCGAGCAGCTCAAGGCCGTCGCCGAGCGTGAAGGGGACCCCGACCTGATCGATAAGATCGCCGACGAGACGATCTGCACCGATGTTGAAGGTCTCTTAACCTTCATTGCAGAGAAGGGTCATCCAACACTTGAAATGGATCCTATGTTTTAGGACGACAAGCCCGTGGGACAACCCCCGGACTTTACGCGGCTGCAGCGCCGACACTTTATCCAGACGCGTTGCAGCCGACATTGTCCGCAGACCTAATCCCATGTATTTGGAGGAAAGAAGCCTATGACCGTTGAAATCCCTAAGGAAAAATGGAGCGGACAGGTACGTGAGGTCACGATCGGTGCTACCGCAGAGGATGGCGGTACGCGCACACAAACGCTGACCATCGGCGGGGAGACCACTCTGCCCTTTCTCCACTTCGAGGGGAACATTCCCCACCGTCCCGCACTGGCAATCGAGATTCGTGATCGCAAGCCAGACGACTGGTCCCCCATACTGATGGAAACATGGGGCGAGGCCATGGAAAGCCCTGCCGCTTGGGCGAAAGCCGCCGAAGAAGCGGGCGCGGATTTGATTTACCTCGTACTCAGCCTCACGACTGCTGATGGCGAAGAGAACACACCTGAAAATGTCCGACGTGTCGTTCGTGAAGTCCTCGACGCCACGGGGCTGCCGCTTGCCGTCGCCGGACCCGGCCAGGCCGATATTGACAACGAGCTTATTGTTCCGGTTGCGGAAGAGGCTGAGGGAGAGCGCATCCTCCTGGGAATTTGTGAGGAGGGCAATTACCGAACAATTGTCGCCGCCGCGCTGGCCAACAACCATTTAGTGCAATCCAAAACCCCCATGGATGTCAACCTCTCCAAGCAGTTGGTGATCCTGATCAGCGACATGGGAATACCGCTCGAACGCATCGTGATGGACCCGACGACGGGCGCGCTTGGATACGGCATCGAGTACGGCTATTCCGTTATGGAACGGCTTCGACTCGCTGCCTTGCAAGGCGACAGCATGACCCAGCAGCCGATGCTCGTCAACCCCGGTGCGGAAGCCTGGAAAGTCAAGGAATCTAAAGTAGGCGAAGGTGTTCCGGAAAGCTGGGGAGATTGGCAGAACCGTGCACTGGAATGGGAAGCCTTAACCGCTTCGTCTTTAGTTCAGTCAGGCGCTGACATCCTCATACTCAGACATCCAGAAACCCTTAAGCGTGTAAAAGCCATGATCGACGCGCTGCTGGCAACAGCAGCGTAGTTCGGCGGAGGGCAAATATGGCACTTTCAGGTCTAGAGATCTACAAACTCCTTCCACAGACCAACTGCAAGGACTGTGATTTCCCCACCTGCCTGGCGTTCGCGATGAAGTTGGCCGCCAAACAGGTGGAACTCAAGGACTGCCCGCACATTAGCGACGAGGCTGCCGAGAAACTCGAATCCGCTTCGGCACCACCCATCCGGCTCATTAAACTGCATGGTGAGGATGGCACGGTTGAAGTTGGTAACGAAACAGTCCTTTACCGGCATGAGAAAACCTTCTTTCATAAGCCGGGCCTCTTCCTGCACGTCCGCGATGACGAAGATCTCGAGGCGCTGAAGGCGAAGGTCGCTGAGGCGGATGCTTTCTCCGTTGATTACGTAGGCATCGACCTCTACCTTGACGGTTTCGCGGTTGAGGCCGTATCCGGGAACGCGGAGAACTTCAAGAAGACAGTTGCCGCTGTCATCGCCGGCTCCAAGAAACCGCTGATCCTGATCGCACCCGAGCCCGACCTTGCGAAAGCAGGGCTGGAGGCAACAGAAGGTTCACGACCGCTCTTGTACGCCGCCAACGCGGAGAATTGGGAAGCAATGGCGGACATCGCCAAGAACGCCGATGTGCCGCTCGTCGTGCACGCCGAGAATCTTGACGATATGGCCGACCTGACTAAAAAACTCCAGGACAAGGGTCTTGAAGATCTCGTTCTGGATCCCGCAGCAGGAGGCTACCTGCAATCGCTGCATACTTTTACGACGCTGCGGCGGTTGGCAGTGAAAAGCAATTTCCGCCCTCTCGGGTTCCCGATCATCAGTTTCCCCGGCGCGCAAGATGGCGCTGACGAATCACTTCTCACCGCACAGCATATCGCCAAATACGGTGGGTTTATCGTCATCGAGAATTTTGAACCCGCCATACTGTATCCATTGCTCGTGCTGCGACAAAATATCTACACCGATCCGCAGAAGCCGATCCAGGTGAAACCGGGTATCTACGAAATCAACAACCCAACGGATGAATCGCCGCTTTTGGTCACGACAAATTTCTCGATCACCTACTTCGCTATCGCCAATGAGGTTGAGAGCGCTGGTTGGCCCGGCTGGCTTTTGGTGACGGACGCCGAAGGGATGAGCGTTCTCACCGCCTGGGCTGCAGGTAAATTCGATGCTGAACGCATCGCCAAAGACGCCAAGTTATTTGGTGCGGGTGAAAAGGTCAAACATAAGAAGATCATTCTCCCGGGTCATGTTTCCGTGCTCTCCGGCGAATTAGAGGAAGAACTTCCCGGCTGGGAAGTCATGGTCGGCCCGAGGGAAGCCGTAGATATCGGCTCTTACTTAAAGACCGTGTGGCAAGCTTGACCATGAGGAGCGGCCACCGCTCGGCTTAGTAAACTCGACTCCCCGATCGGAAGGGTTTTTATCTCTTCCGGTCAAGGAGTCAATATCGCCGAGGCTGCCCTCATCTGTGACGCCACAACGGACGCGGAAAATTGTAAAGATCCTATGTTTTCACGAATCACCTGGCTGTGATGCCCCATGGCTACACATAAAGTTAAACTCCTGCCAGAGGAGAAGTCCGTTGAGGTCCCCACTGGCACCCTGATCACAGAGGCTGCCATCTCTGCAGGCTTGGAAATCACCCAACCCTGCGGAGGACAGGGACGCTGCGGTCGTTGCGCGGTGAAAGTCGAAGAGGGCGTCGTACGGAAACGTTCCACGATTCGCTTAAATGCCGACGATCTGGAATCGGGTTGGGCGCTTGCCTGTCAATCACTGATCGAAGGCGACGCGGTGATCTCGATCCCGGAGCAAGAACGCATCGAACGCCGCCTTGTCACCGAGCAGACAGCCCGAGCCATCGAGCTGCCTTTCGACTACATCCCTGCAGAAACTCAGAGCATCCAGACCCGCCAGCTTTCCTTGAACCCCCCCACTTTGGACGATAGCCAGGACGACCTGGCGCGCCTTCAGGGTGCACTCCAAGAATTGGGCTACCATCCAGTCGAAATCTCACTGCTACTCCTTCAGCGCATCGGTCCAGTTTTGCGGGAATCCGACTGGAAGCCGCATGTTCTGCTGGATGCTCCTACGCCAGGGAGTGGTCCAGCACGACTGATTGAGATCGGTGCGTCCCCATTCCATCCACATGGGGTGGCGCTGGATATCGGCACCACAACGGTTACAGCGTATCTTGTCGACCTCATCAGCGGTAAAGTGAAGGCTTCCGCGGCTGAATACAACGGTCAGATCGCACGCGGCGAAGACGTAATTTCACGCATCATTTACGCCGGCAAGGGAAACGGTCTAAGTGAACTGGGCACACTGGTTCGCGAAACGATTCAGATCGTGCTCGAAAAACTGCAGCGTCGAACGGGCGTCCCGCCTGATGAGATATTCAAGGTCACCGTCGCCGGAAATACGACGATGATTCACCTATTCCTCAGATTGCCGCCAGAGACCATACGGCTGACCCCCTATATACCGGCCGTTAATCACCCCCCTCGTTTCCTGGCGAGTGATCTGGATTTACCCTTCCACCCCCTGGCTTCTGTAGACTGCCTGCCCGGCATCGCCTCCTATGTCGGCGCGGACATCAGTGCAGGTGTTCTTGCATCCGGACTCTCCGAAAACGACGCGCTCACCCTCTTCATCGACGTCGGAACGAATGGGGAAATTGTGCTCGGCAATCGGGATTGGATGCTTACCTGCGCCTGTTCAGCTGGACCTGCTTTCGAAGGAGCCGGGGTGGTGGATGGAATGCGTGCCACGCAGGGCGCAATCGAAGAAGTCTGGGTCCATTCAGACACCTTCGAACCGACGTATCGAGTAATCGGTGGAGAAAAACCGCGCGGCATTTGCGGTTCAGGTTTGATCTCGCTTCTATCTGAGTTATTCGTTACCGGAGTCATCGACCGCGCCGGCAGTGTAAAGCTGGACCTGGATACATCGCGCGTTCGGCAAGGGGATCACGGACCCGAATACGTCGTCGCTTGGGCTGATGAGAGCGATACGAAGCGTGACATCGTCCTGACAAAAGTAGATGTCGATAATCTGATGCGGGCCAAAGCAGCTATCTACGCCGGGTTCAGCGTCCTGGCAGACAGCATCGGTGTGGATCTGGCGGATGTCCAGCAGGTCCTCGTTGGTGGAGCTTTCGGAAAGTACATCAACATTGAAAACGCCATCAATATCGGACTTCTTCCCGATCTCCCCTGGGACCGTTTCCACTTTTTGGGCAACACGGCCGCTCTCGGTACGTATATGGGCTTGCTTTCCAACGAGTTGCGCATGCAAATCCGTGATATTGCCAATCGCATGACCTACATGGAATTATCGGCCGACAACAGCTTCTATGACGCATTCACAGCGGCACTTTTCCTGCCGCATACAAATATCGCCCACTTCCCGAGTGTCGCAAAAATCTGGGGCGATGAGGTAGATAATAAAAAAGAGGAGAAGTAACACCGCGAGGCTGTAGAACTACTCCTTGAGTCGGCTTAATTGGGCGAAGCTCATTGCATAAAGCGATCACGCCTAGACGAGCGTTTCCTGGCGCAGGTATTTTTAGAGGAGATGGTATTAATGCCAAAGACAATCGCACTCGCGGGCAAGGGGGGTACGGGCAAAACCACCATTGCAGCCCTGTTGACACAGGGTCTCATGCACCGTATTTCTGGTCCGCTGCTCGCCATCGATGCGGATCCAGCCGCGAACCTACACCTCGCCCTTGGCCTGCCAATGCCAATGACCGTCGGCGAGATTCGGGAGGATATGTCTGAAACCGCACAAAAAGGTGAGCTGGGCGTGGCGATCAGCCGACATGATTATCTCACCCATGAGGTTCAGATGGCGCTGGAGGAGGGCGAGCAGGTCGACCTGCTTGCGATGGGACGCCCTGAGGGTCAGGGATGCTATTGCGCTGCTAACCACCTGCTGCGGACGATCATCGACTCCTTGGGCGATACGTACAAGTACATCGTGGTTGACAACGAAGCGGGTATGGAACACATCAGCCGGCGGACGACGCGTGACGTTGACATGCTCCTGATCGTTTCCGACCCAACCATTCGCGGCATTAGGACCGCTGAAAACATCAGCGATCTCGCCGAGGAGATCGAAGTAAATGTGCATCACAAGATGTTGGTGCTAAACAGGGTAACCGGCGAGCTGCCAGAGCCCTTGCAAGAAGCCATTGACGCGATGGACATACAGCTGGGATCCGTGATCCCCGCAGATCCAAAGGTGAATGAGTTAGATGCCCTTGGCAAACCGCTCACCCAATTGACCAATGATTCACCATCCTTCCGGGAGATAGAGACACTTATCGAAAAGATCCTGCGTGATATCTGATGGCATTCCACCGGGATCCGAAGAATAGAGGAGAAGATCTATGTTAAAGATCGGCGAAAATATCCATATCATTGCTCCAAGTGTAAAAGAGGCGCTAAAAGAGCGCGATGGCGGCTTCTTCGTCGACCTGGCGCGCAAGCAAAAAGAAGCCGGAGCTGACGTTATCGACCTCAACATCGGACCACGCAAAAAAGACGGGCCCGAAGTCGTCGAGTGGCTTGTGGACTGCATGCAAGAAGCCGTAGCCGGGATGACGATTTCCTTTGACACGACCAACTTGGCCGCGATCGAGACCGGCTTGAAGCTGTGGGGGTCTAACGCAATCGTCAACAGCACCTCCGCTGAGGAGGAACGCCTGGATCAGGTTCCACCATTGGCGGCAAAATACGACGCCAAATTGATTGCGCTCTGCTTGGAAAAGAGCGGCATACCGGTCAGCGCCGACGCCCGTATCGGCATCGCAATGGAGAAGCTGATCCCCCGCGCCGAGGAAGTCGGCATCCCCATGGAGAACCTGCTGGTCGACCCGCTGATTCTCACCGTCTCCGGTTGCCAGGAATACGTGCCGGAAGCGATCGAGACTGTTCGCATGTTGAAGATGGTCATGGACCCCGCACCGATGACGGTCGTGGGTCTGTCGAACGTCTCAAACCAGGTCCCGCACAAAATGCGCCCCCTCTTGGATCGAGTTTATCTCGCCATGTTAATGGGCGCCGGTCTCGACTCGGCGATCCTCAACCCACTCGATAAGGAATTGATGGGCGTGATCCAAGGCATTGAAACCCGAGACGACAGCACACCGGTGAAAGCGCTCTACCTGAAACTATTCGACCGGGTTGCTGGTATGGAACAACTTCAGCTGGAGGATGTAGATATGTCCGATCCGCTTCAGGCGGAAATCTGGAAAACTGTGCAAGTCTTGCTCAATCAGGTCATTTACACCGATTCGTATCTTCAGTTCTAGACGGAAAGAACCCTGAGAACTTCGAGGTTTTTTGCGAAAAAGTTTCGGCACCGAGCTTGCCGATCCTTTAGGAGGTTCTACAAATGGCTGAGAAAGCCCCCCTCAATATCGAGGAATTGCTGGCGAAAGCCGAAAAACCATCTGCGGATGCCATGCTGATGCACCCCTTCTATAAAGGCAAGGTGGAAATTGCCTTGAAGAGCTGCGTTCGCGACTTCGACGATTTTGCCATCTGGTACACACCGGGCGTAGCCGCGCCTTGCCGCGCGATCGAAGCAGACCCAGAGCTCGTGTACGAACATACGCATAAGGGCAACACCGTTGCCGTCGTTTCTGACGGCACACGTGTTCTCGGGCTTGGTGACATCGGTCCAAAAGCCGGTCTGCCCGTAATGGAAGGCAAGGCGCTGCTCTATAAATACCTGGGCGGCGTCGATGCCTGGCCGATCATGCTCGACACAAAGGACGCCGACAAGATCATTGAGGCCGTGCTGTTAATCCAGCCCGGATTCGGTGGAATCAACCTGGAGGATCTCTCTCAACCTAAATGTTTCCGAATCCTGGATACTTTGCGCGAACAGGCTGAGATCCCCGTCTGGCACGACGATCAGCAGGGTACAGCGACGGTCACGCTTGCCGCGCTGATAAACGCCCTGAAGCTGGTCGGCAAAAAGCCCGAAGAAGCCCAGATTGTATTCGTCGGTTCCGGCGCTTCCAATGTTGCCTGCTCACGCCTGATCTTCGCTTCCGGTGTCACACCGGCGCTGTGCCGCGTTGTCGACAGCAAAGGCATCCTGCACAAGAAACGCAAGGATCTTGAGGAGCTCAAGGACGAGTACGTCGACAAGTGGAAGCTCTGCCAAATCACTAACGAGGAGGGGCGTGAAGGTGGCATCCCCGAGGCATTAGATGGCGCCGATGTCGTAATCGCCCTCTCCAAACCAGGCCCTGGCACAATTCAACCAGAATGGATTAGCAAGATGGCTAAAGACGCAATCGTCTTCGCCTGCGCGAATCCTGTGCCTGAAATTTGGCCCTGGGAGGCTACGGAGGCTGGCGCGGTTGTCGTAGCCACAGGACGTTCAGATTTCCCCAATCAGGTCAACAACTCACTCGGCTTCCCAGGCATCTTCCGCGGCACATTGGATGTGCGCGCCTCGACGATCACGGATACGATGTGCATCGCCGCGGCCAATGCTTTAGCGGATATGGCGGAAGAGAAAGGGCTCACGTCGGAATATATCCTGCCCACGATGGACGAATGGGAGGTCTTCCCGCGCGAAGCTGCAGCCGTCGCAGTTCAGGCGGTCGAAGAGGGGCTCGCTCGCACTCCTATGACCTATGAGGAAGAGCTTAAAAACGCAGAGGAGATCATCCGTCGCTCGCGTGGTCTGACGACGCATATGATGGAAGAGGGCTTTATCAAACCCTACACGCCTTAGGTTGGCGCGGTCGTCACCTGAACAAAGAATAGCTTGATCCTTCTGGAATGCAGTGCACCACTAGGTGCAGTGGATGCTTAGCGAATACCCGTTTCAAACCCCTGATTTACGCTGATGGGTCAGGTGTGCTTCCTGAATGAAGATTGTCCCCCGCCCCTTGTGATCTCTGGCACTATTCGCTCAAAGGGCGGGGGAGTTACCATATCGGGTAGGAATAACCCGAAATAGACTTGGTTGGTGGTACTCACCAGCCGTAAACTTAAATAGAGAAATGGACTGGTTTGTATGACAGAACCACAGCAAAACGGCCTGAATCTGGGCAGGGCAAGCGATACCGTCGACAGCGTACTGGTTATCGGTGGGGGTGTCGGAGGGATGCGGGCTGCCCTCGACCTCGCTGATGCAGGAATCCATGTCTATCTACTCGAAGCGAGCCCCTCCCTCGGAGGCCGCGTAGCCCAATTGGGTTTCATGTTCCCAACCCACGACTGCGTCCTCTGCCGGGGGACCTCAGATCATGGCTTCGGCTGCACCAGACCATCCATCACACCTGCATTACTCGACCACAACCGACATCCAAATATCACCCTGCTCACTTCCTCCGATCTTATAAGCTGCGAGGGTGAGGCGGGCGACTTTCATATCCAGCTGTTACAACACCCTCAATTCGTCGATCCAACCCTTTGTACCAATTGCGGACGCTGTGCGGAGGTTTGCCCGGAGATCCGTCCCAGCGGTTTTCAGTTGGGTCTGAGCACGCGTAAGATCATCGATAAATCCGCCCCTCGGTCTGTACCGGACACGTTCTACATGATCGAACCCACCGAACGTTGCGCAGAATGCGGTGAATGTTTGAAAGTATGCCCCACGAATGCCATCAACCTCGAGGCGCAACCCAACGACCTGGAGATCCATGTCGGTGCGATAATTCTGGCGGTGGGATTCCAACCCTTCAACCCGGAGGAGATGCCCGAATTAGGGTATGGCAGAATCCCCAACGTCATCACTTCAATGCAGTATGAGCGACTAGCTTCACGCTCGGGCCCCACCGAAGGGGTCGTGAGCCGGATCTCAGACGGCAAGATCCCTGAGCGGATCGCTTGGCTGCAGTGCGTGGGTTCGCGCGACCAGCGCAACCCCTACTGCTCCTCGATATGCTGCATGTACGCCACGAAGGAGGCTATGCTCGCTAAGCAGCGCATTCCAAATGTCGAATGCCATATCTTCACAATGGACGAGCGCGCTTTCAACAAGGAATACAACATCTACTACAACCAGGCGCGTGACAGCTTCGGAATCCACTACACACGCTGCCGGATTTCTTCTGTGGAAGAAGATCCTGAAACCGGCGAGATCATCCTTCGCTACCCAGCAGGGCGGAGGCACGAGGAATCGGCTCCGGGACAGGGGCCTCTTCGACAAGAACGCTTCGACCTGCTTGTTCTGGCTGTCGGCATCCGACCACCGGCAAAGGCTGCCGAAATCGCCAGCACCTTAGGCATAGAACTCAACGAATATGGTTTCTGTGAGACCGATAAGTTCTCTCCCCTGGCGACAACACGGCCTGGAATTTTCGTATGTGGCGCTTTCGCCTCTCCAAAGGAGATCGCGGAAACCATCTTGGACGCTTCCGGTGCGGCAGCTGAAGTGATGCGCCTGTTACGCGAAAACCTCGGGGGTCGGAAATTCAACACGTCCAATCCATTTATCTCTGAAGGCAGCATTCCAGAGAAACCCATAAAGGACAGTGAAGCACCCGAGATCGCCATTGCATTGTGCGGTTGTGCAGGTGAGATTTCCAGGGTTGTGGATCTTGAGCGAGTGGCTGCCTTTGCGGGGACACTCACTGGCGTAACTCAGGTTGAGGTCCTCTCGCTGGCATGCTTCAACCCCGATCAAGATGAACTGCGGCAGTTTATCAAGGAGAGTGGTGCGAACCGGATCGTTATCGGAGCTTGCAGCCATCGCACCCACGAGCCTTTTTTCCAACGCCTGGTAAGCGAAGCAGGTTTTAATCCCTACATGGTGGAGATGGTCAATTTGCGCGAGCATTGCTCGTGGGTGCACCCCAATGACCCCGAGGGCGCCACGCGCAAAGCTGCTGAGTTAATTCGCATGGGAGTCGAGCGCGTGCGCATGGCTCACCCCATATACAAAGAAGAGCGTGAGCCCGTTCGAGCGGCACTCGTGATTGGCGGCGGATTGAGCGGCATGACTACCGCCCTGGCGATTGCCGACGCGGGGTACGACGTCCACCTCGTCGAACGGCAGGGGGAACTGGGAGGCAATCTCCATCATATTTACTACGTCGCCGAAGAAGAGAACCCGCAACGTCTGCTCAGAGATCTTGTTAACCGAACCGTCGGGCACGAAAAGATCCGCCACTACCTGAACAGCGTGGTTACAACTCATACAGGCAGCGTGGGAGATTTTCGGGCGCGCATTGAAACGAAAGCCCCCGATGGATCCTTAACGGAGCATGAAATTCGCCACAGTGTTGTCATCGTCGCCACCGGGGGGAAGGAAGCTTCCGGGAAACATTATCTCATGGGACAGGATCAGCGCGTCATCCCCCAATCTGAGCTCGAGGAGATTCTCACCCACCAAACAGAGAGGACATCACGGCTGCGATCGGTGGTCATGATTCAATGCGTTGAGGCGGATGATGGGGTTGAATATTGCTCGCGAATTTGCTGTACAAATACGATTAAGAATGCCCTGCGGCTTAAGATGCTCAACCCGGAGTGTCAGATTGTAATCCTGTACAAGAACATTATCACCTACGGTTTCCGGGAAAAACACTACCTTGAGGCACGGCGAAAAGGCGTTCTCTTCGTGCGCTACACCGAAGCCGAACCTCCGCTTGTTTCCCTCGAACCTCGCGGCGCCAGCCAGGCTCTGGTTGTCTCCGTACATGAGCACATCTTCGGTAAGACGTTAAATTTCGAGCCGGACCTTGTCGCTCTGAGTATGCCCGTAATCCCTTCCCGAGGCTCACGAGAACTCGCTGAAATGCTCGGTGTCTCTTTATCGATTGAGGGATTCTTCCTTGAAACCCATCTCAAGATGCGGCCGATGGAGTTTCATGATGATGGTATATATCTTTGCGGAATGGCGCATTACCCGAAGTTTATCGAGGAAAGCATCACACATGCCCTTGCTTGTGCTGGTCGAGCGCTGACCATCCTCAGCCGTCCGATCCTCCACCTTGGCGGTGTAATCGCCGAAGTAGACAATACGAAATGCACCGGATGTCTCACTTGCGTCCGGACCTGCCCCTTCGGCATTCCAGAAATGCGATACGATCTATGTGGAGTCGGCGAATTGGGCGGTGCAGCGTGGATCGACCCCGCCCGGTGTCAGGGCTGCGGCACCTGTACTGCAGAATGCCCGGCGCGTGCCATTCAACTGCATCATTACCATGATGACCAGATTCGGATTGGCTTGGGTCGTTGGCAGGTCCCTGCTGCATTATCTGGAGATTAGGTGTTTCCGCAGATGGCTGTAACCGATGTCACCTACATTGTCTATCTGGATGAAGAGCTTTGCGATGGCTGCCGGTTGTGTCTGCCCGTTTGTAAATTTAAGGGAATGATATCCATCCCCGGTGAGCGCATGCCGATGGTCGACCAGTGGTCATGTACCGGCTGTGGCACATGTGTTACCACCTGCACACAAGGCGCACTCACTTTGCGCCCTAAAGAAGAATGATGAGCAAAAACGAGTCTTTTACCCCTGAAATCACACTCTTCACCTGCATTTACTGCGGGTATATGGCCGCCGATACCGCGGGGTCGCTGCGCCAGGAATATCCGGCCGACGTCAAGATCGTGCGCTTGCCTTGCACCGGGAAGATAGACATGCAATACATGCTCGACGCCTTCGATGAGGGTGCCGATGGGGTGATGATCGTAGCCTGCAGCTTGGGCAACTGTCATCACGAACGCGGCAACGAACGAGCGCGCGCTCGTGTCCAGCGAATACAGAAAATACTAGAGAGTGTCGGGCTTGAACCGGAACGTGTGGAAATCCATTACGTCTCCGGCGGAATGGGCGCTACTTTTGCCGAGGACGTCCGTGAAATGACCTCTCTACTACAAGAGCTTGGCCCGAACCCGATCAAAGGCACTCTTAAGTTTTCCACCACAGAACAGACTTCGAAAACAGTCTAATAATCGATCTCCCTGCCCATGATCATCAAGCTGAGGCTGATCACACGGCCTGCTTCTTCCAGGTTTTCCACGGAGATGCTTTCCAATTGGTCTGCCCCGGTACGAGATGTGACTTCCCACCCTTCCCGGTACACCTTCACACGCGGGGCTTCCTCGCCGCTGTCAAGTGGACTTCCCGCCGAGAATATTCGACTCAAGTCGATTTCTTCGCGCGTAATCAGGGCGGGCACGCCCAGCCGCCGGCTGACTGATTGAAAGTGCTTGGCTAATCTCAAACTTCCACCCGAGGCGAGTAAGAGATCACCCCCATCACTCGCTCCCAATCCTCGCAGTTCGACGACTGCCTCTATCTCGTATGCTGAAGAGAAACCGTATTTGGCATCCAGGAATCGTTTCACATCGCCTGAAGAGACAGGCTCCCCGCCCTCGTACCCTTCCCCGCTGTAGGCGATGAAGAGGAAGGTTTTATAGGGTTGATAACCGCTCTCTTGCATCGTCCGGATCGTTTCAAGCATGACGCCCACTCCACTGGCATTATCATTCGCACACGCGTGAAACTCACCATCTGCATGCGTGGGAGGGCAATCGTACTGCGCCAGAACCATGATCATACGATCATCGATACCGGCGAATTGGTTGCTCAATACCCCCGGCAGATGGCCGATGACATGAAACGCGGGGATCCTCTTATATACCTGACCCTCAACCTGCATCGTTGCCGTGACTCCTAAGGACACCTCTAATATTTCACCCATCTCCAGGTCTATTTGTTCCTGCAATAGCTGCGATGACGTCTTTCCAATCCCGCTCAGCAATCGATCTGCTGTAGCTTCACTGATCCAGTAGGAAGGTGAATCTAACGCCTGTCCATTATTCCATCTACTATTCATCCAAAACTCATCATCATTAGGAATCGTGTAGCGCCGATTCAATACTTCAGGTTCTGAAGCAATAATGAGTGTGCCCGCGCGCGGGGCACCTCGCACGAAGGGGAGGTCTTCTTCAAATACCAGCAGGATCTCTCCAGAGTAATTGAGATCATCAGGGAGGTCGTAATGCTTGTAGCCATGAAGCTCGTATTCCCGAACCTCCCCAAAATTCACGAATCTGACTCCTGAGCTTGCTATTCCATCGATCCGATGCTCACCAGCGAACTCGTTGTAATCCTTGTGATAGGTTAACGTCGGACCGCCGTCATGGATGATGAGCACAGGAATACTATCGATTGTTTGAAATCCTCGATTGCGTGTTTGAAAGTACGTAAATTTTTGCCCAGCCGCTTGGAGCCCTAATGCCTCAAATTCAGTGGCGATATAGTTCGCCGCAACCTCCATGCCCAGTGAGCCCAGCGCTCTCCCCTCAACGCTTGGATCGGACAATGCCGCCGTCTGGGCATACGCACGCTCACCGTCAAATTCATTCGCCTGAATTTGATAGGCTGCGATAGATCCGGTGCTCCCACGCCAAAACAGGAAGCCCGCAAGCGCCAGAGCAGCAATTGCAAAAGTATAGCGGTTGAAAACACGCATAAGCTCCGCGCCGACTTGATCGATCATACGCCGCAATCCCTCGCCAAACACATTTAGGGCGAGTATCGAGGCGAAGAAAGCCAGGCTTGGATAAATGCCCAGCCACGGATAGGCGCGGACATACGTCCGCACATTGCTTAATAACGCCCCCCATTCAGGGACGTCGGAGTAATGGAAAAGGAAGGTCATCCATTCCATCTCACGAAATGCACCCCCGCCGATAAATATCCCAACGAAACCCAGCTCGCCGAGCAGCAAAAGAACCGCTCCCATCTCCAAAACAGCGATCGAGATTAATAATGGGAGTAGATTGGGGAGCACGTGACCCAGGATGATGCGTGAAACACGCGCCCCTGAGGCGACCGCACTCTCGATGAACAATGCCGGGCGGATACGCATCGTCTCGCCGCGGACAAACTGCATAATCTCCCCCCAGCCGACGACACACAAGGCAATGACGAACGGCCTCATTCCAGTCCGGATGTTCAAAGCAAGTATGAGGATCATCGCAAAGAGCATTGTGGGAAATGCCGAAATAATTTCAACCAGGCGCAACAGAAGGCGGTCGAGTTGACTATCCGGCCGCCATCCTGCGACTGCCCCAAGCACGAACCCCACAATAAGGCGAGTGGTAACGGCAAGTATGACTAGCGTAAACGTCTGCTGTGCCCCGGTCAGGATCAGGCTCATCATGTCCCTTCCGAGGAGATCGGTGCCCCAGGGGTAGATTTCATCGGGTGGGAACGGAGGCTTGACGAACTCACCATCTACATACTCCAACCCGACGGTCGTATACGGGCTGTGCGGCGACAGCCTTGCACCGAAGATGATGACGATGAACAACAGGAGGGTTAGCAAACCGCCGATCATGAAAGCGGGATTGCCCAACGTTCCCTTGATCCACGCTCGCTTACGACTAGCCTTGGCAATGTCACTCTCTCCATCTTCGGAGGGTACGGCCCTATCGGGAACACTGTCATCAAGATAAAAGTTTACCGGGTTGTTCCGACGTCTTGCCCAACGTGTGATGGGGTTATCTGTCACCATACAAGTCACACTGGAGAGCACCGATTGGATCCACGCGAAAAAGCTCACTCTATCAGATCTAATCATCTGGGAATGGAGGGTTCGCAAACGTGGGTCGATGAAGAAATAGGAGATATCGAGCAAGAAATTGACAACGATAAACAGCAGCCCGAGACAGAGCAACATCGCAATTGTGAAATCATCATCATGACTGGAGATCGAGCGCAGAAGGTGGTAGCCCAACCCCTGCCAGCCAAAGAAGAACTCAACCACAGGGAGGCTGCTCAAAGAAAATCGCAATGAAAGGCTTATGGTGGTCAGGATTGGCAAGAGTGCGTTTCGCAGGACATGCCAGAGGAGTACACGACGGGCACCTAACCCCTTACTCTTAGCCGTGCGCACATACTCGTGCGAAAAAACTTCGCTAACGGTGATGAACGTGACGCGTGTGATTTGGGCTAGAGGTCGCAGGGCGAGCACAATCGCCGGAAACAACAGGCGCAAATCCCAACCGAAGCCTCCTGCCGGCAACACCGTCCGGCCAAAGTATTGTGTGAGCTTGATTGCCGCAATCTGGAGCAGAAGCGCCGCGAAATAACTCGGCATTGAGATCCCAGCGATGGATCCCACGATTGTCATCAACGCCCATGGTGTATTCCGCCGAACCGCAGCCCATATTCCCAATGGCACGCCGATCAACACTGCTATGGCCAGTGATGCAAAGAGCAATCCCAGGCTGCGTTTTGCAATTTCGGGCAGTATCTCGATGATTGACACAGGAAGGAGCGAGAAGCTGGACTCTGCCGTCTGACCCAGGTCTCCCGTCATCAAGCGGCTCAGATATATCCCTGTACTGGTAACTGCCATACTGAAGGCGGATTGGAAATCGGCACCCCTGGCCATATCCAGCCCTAGATAAGAGAGGAAAATGATTGAAATTATCGTGACCAGTCCAAGCAGCAATCGCTTCCCGGCTAATAATAAAATGGCTCTAAGGATGGACATGCGATCGGAGGCTTCGGGGGCGCGCTTGAATTTACCCGAAGCGCTCGTTCCCTCTGCTATCTCTTTCGAGGTGGTATCAGGCGGCGACTTCTTTCCCAGATTCGGATGAGAGGTGAGTTGCCGGAAACGCGCTATAGAATCATCCGCTGTCGGTTGCTCGCTGGAGCCCATTATCCATTCCTGTGTCTGTTCGTATCCCCTCGATGTCTACAGTCTTATACTCTTTGCAGGGATTCTCGGTTTGAATAAGAATTCCATCGATATTGAGTTCCCTTTTGGTGTACCCGGCACAATAGTGAAGAAGTATTTTGCAAAGGATACAAAAAGCGTCATTGATCGTTTAAAACTTCGGTTATTATAGATTGGAATAACTTCTTGAACCTCACCTGAGAAGAAGCGATAATGAATATGGGAGGGATGGCAAATGACTGGCTCATCGTATAAAGATAATTTGGGAAAATTACTCGCGGATGTGCGCGCGGAAGAACAGACGCTATGGGATTCTCTTAACGACGATGAGCACAACGTCGCTGGAGAAATCGACCGGTGGGCACCGAAGGACCACCTGGCGCACGCCACTTTCTGGACGGAGCGGCTGGTCAAACAGCTACAGGCTGCAGCCGGAGGCGAACCGCCCGGATCGATCGAGGACTACCAGAAGACGAATGATGAAGTGTATGAAACCAACAAAGACCGTAGTTGGGAGGATATCCTCGCTTGGGCGGAAGAAGTCAGCCGCCAGTTCCACACAGCGTTCGACGCTGTCTCAGAGGAAATGCTGCAAGACATTCCGGGGCCTGAGGGCACGGGCAGTCTACCATTATGGCAGAATGTGGCTTTCACCGGCGCGTATCACCCCATGCACCACATCGCCGATATTTATCTCGAGCGCGGGGATATTCAAGGCGCTCAAGCGGTGCAGGAGCGCGTTGCCGAGGGGTTGGCCGGACTGGACGAGAGCGACGCCTGGCAGGGAAGGACGCAGTATAACCTGGCCTGCTTCTATGCACTTCACGACAAATCCGAGCGGGCGCTTGCTCTGCTCAAGACAGCCATGAAATATTCGCCCAACCTTGTGGAGTGGTCGAAGCAGGACAGCGATCTCGACACGCTGCGCGAGTTGCTCGAGTTTCAGGCTATGGTGGCCGATGGCTAAACGTGTCTCAACCTTGCCTCTAACAACCCTGCCATGATCGAGGTCATTGCCTTTGACGCCGATGACACCCTTTGGGAAAACGAATCACTCTACCATCGGGCGAAGGGTGAATTTGCACGGATCCTTTCACCTTACCGGGAAGCGGACTGGGTGAACTGCAAACTCGACGAGAACGAGGTGTCCAATCTGCCGGTCTATGGGTACGGCATCAAGAGCTTTACGCTCTCCATGATCGAGACCGCGGCTGAAGTCGTAGACGGAAAGATCGAAGCTCACACAATCTCTGCGATTCTAGAGATCGCTAAGAGGATGTTGTCAGCCGAAGTGGAGCTTCTCGATCACACAGAGCAAACCCTGCTGCAATTGTCCTCGGACTACGATCTGATGCTGGTGACCAAGGGAGATCTGTTCGAACAACAAAGAAAAATCTCACGCTCGGGTATCGAGCATTGCTTTCAACTGATTGAGGTTGTGGCCGAGAAAACGCCCGCAAAATACCTCGAGATTCTAATGAAGCACCATATCGAGGTTGACCGTTTCTTAATGGTGGGAAATTCATTGCGCTCTGACATCCTGCCCATCGTCGCCATCGGCGGCAGGGCGGTCTATATTCCCTACGAGCATACCTGGTTTCATGAAGTACCTGAAAAAGATGAAATCGAAGGTGTGGAATATGACGAGCTCGAGCATCTTGGCCAATTGCCCGAGTATATGGCTGCGCTCGAACGCACCCTGGACTGACCCGAAACCAACCTGCAAGATCAAGCGCGGACAGAAAGCCAGAGGGTCGTGAACCTGAGCGATATGACACATCATCACCAAACTTCTTACTCTCAATCCTAGCAAATGAGGCCACTATGCCATTTATAGATCTAGACCCAATAGAAGCGAAAGAGATCGTCCCGGGCTATCGGGCTGTGTTTGTTCACTCCGATACGATGACATTAGCCTATTGGACGATTGAAGCCGGCGCCGATCTCCCCGGACATAGCCACCCGCACGAACAGGTCGCAAACGTACTCGAAGGGACCTTCGAATTAACGATAGCCGGGGAGACGAGACGCCTCGGACCAGGCACCGTTGCCGTGATCCCATCTAACATTGTTCACGCAGGAACTGCGATCACGGATTGCCGCATCCTTGATGTTTTTCACCCGGTTCGTGAGGAGTACAAATAACACTATTTTGGTTATGCAAAGAGTCCTACAGGTAATAAAATTCTCTGAGGCACAACCTAAATTTCCATTATCAGAATATCTATGGGGGTTTGTATTGTTCAAAATGGATGAAGTTTGTCCAGTCTGCTTATGACATCTTCCACTACTGACCCTATTGACCCGCCACCTATCATTATTGGCAGGACGGCGAGCCTGAAGTTAAACACATATACGGCTCCTAGCCACGGGAGGGGCGTTCCGTGACCGACGGCACGCAGGCAGACACC
>SOJU01000251.1 GCA_004376465.1 Anaerolineales bacterium
GAGAGATCTTCGAGGAGAATTTTGATTAAAGGCGCAGTTGTCGCCCAGATCAGAACAACGGAAATCGCTTCCGCATAAGGAAATAATCGTCTAAGCATGCAGGAATAGTTCCTTAAACGCTTCGGTAACTTGAGCCAACGCCCCATCATCAACCCAATAATGGATGACCAGCCGTATCTGGCCAGCGCGTGATGCGCTGATTTTTATCCCCTTATCTGCAAAACGACGCACTAATTCCTCCCCTTCAATCGGCGTCTCAACATCGAGCCGCAGGAAGATCATATTTGTCGCCGGCGTTTCATAATCCAAGGATAATCCGGGGAGCGCAGCTAGCGTTTCTGCAAGCCGCCGGGCTTTGATGTGATCTTCGCTCAGCCGATCCACCATAGTCTCAAGAGCCACGACTCCCGCTGCTGCGAGCACGCCCGCTTGCCGCATTCCCCCACCCAACATTTTCCGCGCGCGGTGAACTTTTTGAATGAAGGCTTCATCTCCACAGATGACCGATCCCGCCGGAGCGCACAACCCCTTCGAGAGACAGAACGTCACCGACGCGGCTGGTGCGACAAGCTCTGCAGGGGATACGCCCAGCGCAATCGCGGCGTTAAAAATCCGCGCTCCATCAATATGCATACGTAATCCATGCTCTTCAGCAATGCGCCCCACATCTTGTATGTAATCTACGCTCAATACCGACCCCCCACAGCGATTGTGGGTATTTTCAAGGCAGATGAGGCTGGTTATTGGAAAGTGATCGTTATCCGAACGAATGGCCGCTTCGATCTCATCGTGTGGAACCGTTCCATCATCTCTATTCTTGACAACGAAAGTATGGATACCACCTAACGCTGATACGCCTCCCGCCTCATATAGATAAGTATGCGAATGATCCCCAATGATGATTTCATCGCCGCGGGCGCAGTGAGCCAGAATGGCAGCCAGGTTCCCCATCGTGCCTGATGGCACGAAGAGTGCCGCTTCCTTGCCTAACATCTGCGCGGAAAGCTCCTGTAAATGGTTTACAGTCGGATCCTCGCCGTAGACATCGTCCCCCAGTTCGGCGTTCGCCATTGCCTCCCGCATCTCAGGGGTTGGTTCAGTGACCGTATCAGACCGTAAATCGATCCATTCCATTGTCATCGTCCTTTTCGGTTGCCCGTCAGCGACTAGCGCTCGGTTCCAGTGAATTCGTCAAGCTTGAGTCACCAAGCTCGAAAGAGCGCATGGATGTTCTTACCGTTGGCGCAAGATCTCAAGTATGGACTCAAAATCCTCTGGAAGCGGTGATTTGAATTTCGTTGGCTGCTCATTTCCAAGAAGACAAATAGTTAATTGACCCGCGTGCAGTAATTGCCGTTCAGCAGGCAGCGTGGGTTTGCTGCGACCATAAACCCGGTCCCCCACAATCGGACAATCAATAAACGACAGGTGAACGCGGATCTGATGGGTGCGGCCAGTTTCAGGTCGGACTTCCAAGAATGAATGTTCAAGGAACCGTTCATGAGTGTGATACGTTGTCACCGCCTCCCGTCCCCGGCTTTGTGACACGATCGCCATTTTCTGGCGGTGCTTGGCGTCGCGACCAATCGGCGCATCTATCTTCCCCGATGGGGTCGGTGGGATTGAATCCGTAAGCGCATAATAGACTTTCTTCACTTGTCGATCTTGAAATTGTCCCTGAAGATACTGGTGAGCTTCATCGTGTTTGGCGAAGATGATGAGACCGGAAGTGTCCTTATCAAGCCGATGAACCACACCTGGGCGCCCTTCATCCCCGATGCCGCGAATATCCGGCGCATGGGCCAGGACTGCTTGAACCAACGTTCCTGTTGCGTGACCCACAGAAGGATGGACGACAATACCCGGCTCCTTGTTGATGACCAGGAGATCCTGATCTTCATAAACAACGTCGATCGGGATCGCTTCAGGCTGCAAATCCGTGCGGGTTGGCTCCGGTATCGAGATAAGAAGATCCTCACCACCAGCAAGGTGGTAGCCTGTTTTCTTGACAACAATCTGATCAACACTGACCGAACCGCTGCGAATGAGCTTCTGCACTTGAGAGCGGGAGAGATCTGCCAGGTAAGTCACGATTACGACGTCAAGCCTGCCACCTGGCTTTGGTGCGAGGAAGCGAACCGTCTGTCCACCCACTGATTTTATTCCGAATGACCTTCGAGGTTCCGACCTATGTTCTCTTCGACGGGGTCAGCCTCGTCTCGTTCCTTCGTTCGTCGTTCGTCAACCCACATGGAAATTACAAGAAGCGCTGCGCCAATGGATATAGAGGAGTCAGCTACATTGAAGACCGCAAAACCGCCCACAGAAACGAAGTCTGTTACCGTACCTTGATACAACCGGCTAAGCAGGTTGCCCGTTGCCCCTCCCAACATGAGCCCCAATGCGATCCGTGTTGCCAGTTGCTCGCGAGGGATCTGGGGGAAGTAGTAGAGGATGGCACCAATTACAATAATCGCAATCACGGTGAAAATCGCACCGCCGGAGGGGAAGATCCCAAAAGCCGCTCCTGTATTGTTCCAATGGACGATGCGCGCAAATGGTCGAAGCCAGTCAAATGGAACCCAGGAATCACCGACCGCCAGATTTGTTCTTACCAGGTATTTTGTCCACTGATCCAATGCGACGACAACGCCGGCGACACCGATCAGGAATCCATAATCACGCAGCAATGATTGTTTCACTTCAGGTTGCAACCTCCTTCATCAGATAGCCTTGATTGTACCGTAACGCCCCATCAATAGGGATTCATGAAGCGGGTTTCCCTGTACACCCTCCGGGAAACCCGCTTGCTTTCCTACGCCTACGAGGAATGCTCTCTTGGTGGCTCCTAACCTTCGACTTTCCGTAGGGCAACCTGCAATGATTCTCCATCGAAGTGATGCTCTGTCGTGATCCCCCCCTGCGGGTCTGCACTCAGCTGCATACTATCAGCGATGATTTCCCCTTGAATATATCCGCGGTGCACATCGATGGCCTCAGCGAGCTTGTCACTCGCCGCATATTGCACTTCGATGGCATCATCCACCTGAAGATCCGCTTGCCTGCGTAAGTCCTGCACGCGGCGTACGAACTCCCGTGCCAACCCTTCAAGGACCAATTCGTCTGTCAGCTCCGTAACCAACGCCGCTACATAAGGTCCTTCCGCAACCGCGGAAAAACCCTCATGAGCTTCGATGCGAATCTCTATTTCGTCTGCCGTCAATTGGATGACTTGCCCCTCGATTTTCACCTCGATCGGCTCCCCTGCCAGTAGAGCAGCTGCACTTTTAGGTTGATCTAGCTTCCCAACAGCGTCACGAATCACGGGGAAGAGTGAGCCGTATTTCTGCCCTAACTGCTTTGGCAGCGCCTTGAGTTGGTACTCGACCGCTT
>SOJU01000226.1 GCA_004376465.1 Anaerolineales bacterium
GCCAGGCCAAACCCGGCTGCAGCTCCGATTGCGGGAGCGCCACGGATGGACATTTCGCGGATTGCCTTCGCTACTCCATCGTAAGTTTCAAGCATGAGATATTCAACGGCAGTCGGGAGCCGTTGTTGGTCTATCATTCGTACTGCGGGACCATGAGGGTCCCAACTGATCGTTCGCACAATCACCCCACACAAAAATGCGCCCTCGGTGGAGAGCGCGGCGAGTTCCCAAGTTTGAGTCTAGCATGGAGGCGGGTTGCTCGCAAGATTGACCGTGATGATCAGGTCGAATATGATCGTGTTTATGAGCAGGATCACAGCGAAGTTAGGATTAGTCGTTTTGCTTGTAATTCTCTCGATCTTGAGCTGCCAGCTTCCGAGTGCTGAACCACCGGGACCGACAGCCACAGCGAGCCATACCCCTACGCCTACAGCAACCTCGACGCCCACACCAACGCCGACGCCATTGCCAATGACGATGATTGAGAACGCTGAACGCGCGCGCTTCAATGGCGATTGGGAACGAGCGATCAATATTTTCCAAGAGGCACAATCTTTTACAAGCGACCCGAGTTTGTCAGCTGCTGCGCAGCTGGGCATCGGCAAGACGTTGCTTGAGGCGAGTCGTTATGACGAGGCAGTTGCTGCACTCGATGAATACTTATTGAAATTTCCCGATCAAGATGGTGTCGCCGATGCCCATTTCCTGCGCGCTGAGGGGAAAATGGCTTTGGGGCGGTACCAGGAGGCGGCTGAGGATTACGGCGATAGCATCAATCTGGGATTGCGTACTCTAAACGCGTATGTCCTTGAGCTGCAAGGTGATGCCTGGATAGCCGCCGGGGAGATTGAACGTGCACAAGATGCTTACAGCATTGCGCTGCAAACACTCAGCCCGGAGACGGATATCTCTATTGAGATTAAACTTGCCCGAGCTATCGCTGCCTCCGGCAATTATCCCCTGGCGATTGAGCATTATGAATCGATATATGCAAGGACTGAGAATGAATATACACGCGCGCTGATAAATCTCTTAACCGGGCAGGCTTATCTAGCCTTGGGGGAAGCGGAACTGGCTACCCAACGGTTTCTAGATTCGGTTGAGAATTACCCTAGAGCATTCGATTCGTATACCGGCCTGGTTTCTTTGGTGAATAATGGTGTGCCCGTGAACGAACTCGATCGAGGACTCGTCGATTACTACGCCGGCCAATACGGCGTGGCGATTGCAGCCTTCGATCGTTATTTGGCTTCTTCTCCAGAGGCTCAAGATGGGACGGCTCACTTTTTCAAAGGTCTATCGCAGCGCGCGCTGGGCGATTACTCAGGGGCTTTGCAGGAATGGCAGATTCTGATCGAGAACTACCCCAACGATCCATACTTCTCACAGGCTTGGGATGAACGCGTCGACACGTTGTGGGCATACCTCGACCAGTATGATCTCGCCGTGCAAACGAGTCTTGCTTTTGCGCAGAGTTACCCCGAGCACTCACAGGCGCCTGATTTTCTTTTCGCTACAGCCCGTATAGCTGAACGGAATAACGACCTTGATCAGGCTGCTCAACTTTGGCTGCAGCTCTCTACGGATTACCCGAACGCTCCGCAGGCATTTCGGGCAGCGTTCCTGGCAGGGATTCAATACTTCCGTCTAGGGGAGAACGAACAGGCTGAAACTGCTTTTGAGAGAGCATTGGAATTGTCGTTATCAAGTGAAGATCGAGCGGCAGCCCAACTATGGATCGGTAAGTCGCGCCAGGCGAGTGGTGATATTGACGCTGCGCAGCAGGCGTTCAAGGCCGCGGAGGCAGCTGACCCGAATGGCTATTATTCGCTTCGAGCGGCGGATGTTCTTAAAGGAAGGACTCCTTTTCAAGCACGAGGGGTCTTCATCTTCCCATCTGACGATGAGATAGCTTTGGCCAGAACCGAAGCGAATCAGTGGATGCGCGAAACATTCGGGATCACCTCAACAGTGCCGCTGACGGAACTCGATGAGAATCTGCGATCTGACCCGCGTGCGCAGAGAGGGGAAGAACTCTGGCGGTTGGGGAGGTACGGCGAAGCGAAAGCTGAGTTGGAGTCGCTTAGAAAGGACTACCTGCATAACGCAGAGGCGACATATCGTCTCATGAATTGGTTCTTGGATCTGGGTCTCTACCAGCCCGCGATTTACAACGTTCGTGAAGTAATCCGCCTTGCCGGTTTAGATGAGGCAAACTCGCACTTGGCGCCTGATTACCTTCGTTATATACGCTTTGGTCCTTACTTTGGGGAGCTGTTCATGCCGGAAGCATTGTCGCAGGGGATGGATGGGCTTTTTCTGCTCTCTGTTTCCCGGCAGGAGAGTTTGTTCGAAAGTTTTGCCACATCATACGCTGCGGCGCGGGGGTTGATGCAGATCATTCCGAGCACGGGTGAATATGTGGCCGCGCGTGAGGGATGGCCACCTGGATATACCGCGGACGATTTGTATCGTCCCATTGTAAGCGTCCGCTTGGGCGCTAGCTATTTGGCCGATCAACGCGATTTATTTAATGGCGACTTGTACGCTGCACTGGCAGCCTATAACGCGGGTCCGGGGAATTCATCTATCTGGAAAGAGCTATCTCAGGATGATGCAGACTTATTCCTAGAAATCATTCGGCTCCAACAGCCACAGGATTACATCCGCAGCATCGCCTGGGCTTTCTCGGAATACCAGGCGCTCTACACAGTTGATGGCTGACCCCTTAGTTTAAGCTCTCCTATAAATACTTATCTGATATTTCCATACTGTGGATAGGCGGGCTAACTCTCATCATGATGAGATCAGCGCTTAGACTTCCCGCAGGTTGAAGATGATCCCATAAACAATCGAAAATTTAGATTCACAGGTCTTGATTGATATGGTAGAATAATAGGTTGCAGTCAAATTCTTGAGGTTTTCCAAAGGGCGTTTAGCTGTGCTGAGTGAAGGAAAGGTGTTTTAAGAGCTGGTCTTGCCGATCAGTCGTTTCCCGCTTGGTACAGAATTCGTTTGGATGTTAATCGCCGAGGTAAGATCGCGCAATAACAGCATACAGGAGTTAGTAGGGTATGGCATCGACCAGAGATCAAAAGTGGTATTCCCGAATTCCTGAGGTTTATAGTTTACCAAACCTCATTGACGTTCAACTTGAATCATTTAAATGGCTTAAAAAAACTGGACTATCTGAGCTGTTTAATGAGATCTCTCCCATCGTCTCATACAATAGCGGGATGAAGCTCTTTTTCCCCGGGGACACTCCTGAGGCAAAAGAGTTCAAGCTTAAGTATTGGTTTGAAGATCCCAAGCATGGGATCGAGGAATGTGTTGAGCGTGATCTGACTTACGCCGCGCCGATGTACGTTTCTGTCCTCTTGG
>SOJU01000129.1 GCA_004376465.1 Anaerolineales bacterium
ACAGACCGGGCCATCGGTGCGATGGCAGAACTATTAAACGCCTACGAATTTAAAATCGACTCCATAAAGCTCATCCCTGCGGATGGGGGAAAATTTGAGGTCATTGTCGACGATAAGCTGGTGTATTCCAAGCTCAACACAGGTAGACATGTTGAGCAGGGGGAGCTTTCAAGGCTTGTTGGAGACGTGCTCTAGAAAATGGATCGGGTTAACATCGCCAAGGTTGATCGTACCGCTGTTCTCGACCTTGCAGGAGAAATGGATCAGTGAAAGCTGTCCTTCAGCGCGTTCGACGTGGTCGAGTTTCGGTTGACGGCGATACGATTGCCGTTATCGAACGCGGTTTGGTCATCCTGATCGGCATCGGGCATGCCGATACCACGAGTGAAGCGGAGTGGTTGGCGGAAAAATGCGCCGTCCTGCGAGTATTTGAGGACGAACAGGGTAAAACGAATCTATCTGTACAAGATGTGGGCGGCGAAGTGCTCGTGGTTTCGCAGTTCACCCTTTACGCTGACACGCGCAAAGGCCGCCGCCCCAGCTTCATCAACGCTGCCCCTCCGGAGATCGCACAGCCGCTTGTCGATCATTTCGTCGACCACCTGGGAGGGTTGGGCGTTTCCGTACAGAAAGGAACCTTCGGCGCCCACATGCTCGTTGAAATCGAGAATGACGGTCCGGTAACGATCCTTCTTGAGCGTGACCCCCAGTCATAACAGAGAATCTACAATGTTTGGCGTGTTGGGCGCGATTTCAAAGAGCTCGGCGATGATAGATTCGTTGGCTGGTTAACAGGTGCATCGCTACAACCGTGCGGTTATCCCATGATCGTTGGGGAAACGCTGTCTTTGATGGCAGGTCCATGTCAGTTTACCGTCCGGTGGGTGAAGTCCTACATGGTACAATCTGCGCGGACAAAAAATTACCGGTTCTGGTTCTTGGAGCATAAATAAAGGAGGAGTAAATGAACGTCGCAACATTGCTTTCGGCGCTGGCCACAGTGGCTTGGGTCGCCGCGTTAGTCGTAATTGGGCTGGCAATCACCCGCGCGGCTCGCGGGCAGCAGTTTAAGGCAGCGGGCGGGATTGTCATAGGCATGATCGTGCTCGCTCTGGTCCTTACAACTGTCAGTGCGGGCCTGATCTTCATCCAACCCACCGATCGGGGTGTCGTGATCACCGTCGCTGAAGGGGGCGTACGGCCTAAAGCGCTTCAACCAGGCTTAAATTGGGTCATACCCTTCCTTGAGAATGTCATCACCTACCCCATCTCACGCCAAACATACACGATGTCCATCGCGCCGGAGGAAGGCGTGATCCGGGGCGACGACTCGGTTGAGGCGCGAACTTCAGACGGTCAGGTCGTCAGAGTAGACGCCTCCGTGATTTTCTCAATCGACCCCTCTCAAACTGTCGAGCAGCACATTAAGTGGAACGGGCTCTACATCGATAATCTCATCCGACCGGTTTCACGAGGTCTGATCCGCGACGCTGTCTCGCAGTTCGCCATCGAGGAAGTTTACAGCACAGAGAGATTTGCGCTGAGCGAATTGATCCGGATTGCCATGGAGAAGTCCTTGGCAGAAGGCGGCTTGATACTGAATGAATTCGTGCTGCGCAACATCGCCTTCTCCCCTGAGTACGCCGATTCCGTTGAACAGAAGCAGATTGCCGAGCAACTGGCACAGCAGGCGGCATTCGTCGTCGAGCAGCGCGAGCAGGAGGCTGAACAGGCGCGGAAAGTTGCACAGGGTCAGGCTGATGCGGGGGTGATCGAGGCAGAGGGCCGGGCACTAGCGCGTGTCATCGAGGCTGAAGCTGAGAAAGAAGCACTCGATCTCATCGCTGCCGCCTTGCGAGGAAACCCCGACTTGCTGACGTTTGAATACATCCAGAAATTATCGCCGGGCATCCAGGTAATGCTGGTGCCTAACGATAATCCTTACTTGCTTCCACTCCCGTCAATAAGTGGGATAACGCCGTAGGAACGTAGTGTTGAGAGTCTTTTACACCCCCAACTCCTTTTTATCGAGGAGTTGGGGGTGGTTTTTTCTTAAGGGTGTAGAAGTCGAGAAGGTTACAGACTTGCAAGTCAACCCAGGCGGGCTGCCAGGAGCGGCACGAGCATCTCCTCGCTTGATAGGCCGCCGTGTCGTCCGATCAGTGGGTTCTCCTTATTCGCCCACCACATGTAGGAGTCCCCGTGGGTGAGGACGATGATATCTCCGAGGCGATCGGGTGAGGAGGGGGCAGGGACTCCAGGTCCAAACAAGCCGGCTTCGAGAGCGCGGTCCGAGGTGAAGGTCGTAAAAGACCCGGGCCAGGTTGTCTGTATGTATTCATCGACGGCTTCGTCCTGGCCGGGACGCAAGTAAAGGTACGGGAGGCGATTTTCCCCTGTGGGGAGGATGTGAAGCCGCTCGGTGAGATTGGGGTGGTTGCGAAGTTCGAAATTGGGGTCCTTATAAGTAGTGATCTGTCCGTGGTCGGCAAAGAGCAGGAGCAGGGTCTTCGCACCGACCTCAGGACTCACCTGGCGGACGAAGTCTTCCATCATCGAAGAAGTGAAAGAGGCAAAGTCCGCCTGCGCTTGTTCAGAATCCGGCCCATGGCGGTGGGAAAGCCCATCTACTCCGCCGTAATAAACCCAGATATAACGTTTCTTGCTTATCGGCTGATCGGCGAGCCTGCGCACGCCGATCCAGAGATCCGGGATAGTGCCGAATGTATGGAGTTGGACATCGCGGTAATGCATCCGCGAGAGACCGGATCCGCTGATACCGTAATGGAGGAAGGTGTGCGGCTCGATGCCCGCTTGCGCCAGATGAGGCCCTACGGTTGGGACGGGCAGGAAGCTCTCCGGATCCAACCCCGCCGAATAGAGCAGCCCGGCGCGGCCGTCAAATGCGGCCGGCGCGTGGTTGATCATATTCGCGACCAGCCCGTACTCTTTTAGAAAGATCTCATATCCCAGGATGCCGTGCTCGGCAGGGCTGCTGCCGGTCCACAAGGTGGTCAGTGCTGCGCTCGTGGTCGAAGGGACGATTGAAGTAATCGCGCCCAGGAAGCCATCATCGACCAGCGGTTGAAGGAAACTAGCGCGCCCCTCGAGCCAACGAAGAAAGCGGTGCAGGGCGACCGCATCCACAAGGACGGCCACGACTTGCTCAACCCCATCCGCAAGCGCATCCAGTTCGGGAATATCAAGGCTCGGGTGGGGAAGGTCTGCAGCACCGAGCCATTTACATACGCTACCCGGGATGTTGAGGATGGAGAGGCCGTCATATGCGGGATGCTGTGCATCCACGCCCAGGTCGATCTCCGGCAAACGATGGTCCCGAAGCCTCTGGAGGAGTGCGTTTGTTAGATCAGTCAT
>SOJU01000053.1 GCA_004376465.1 Anaerolineales bacterium
ACCCCTACGGTTGGCGAGATGCTGGGGCTTGAAAAAAACACGATCCAGGTCGCTCAACGAGCGGCGCATCTCTGCAAAGCGGATCTTGCCACGAAGATGGTGATTGAAATGACCGCACTTCAAGGCGAGATTGGCCGAGTGTATGCTTTGAAAAGCGGTGAACCTGAGGGAGTAGCCGACGCGATTCGGGACCATTACCTCCCGCGCTCTGCTAATGATCGCCTTCCCGAGACGGAGGCGGGGGTCGCAGTTGGGTTGGCGGACCGCCTCGATACACTTATCGGGCTCATCGCAGCCGGATATAAACCAACGGGGGCGCGGGATCCATTTGCCCTGCGTCGTACAGCGATTGGCCTGGTCCAGGTCTTGATTGTGCGGAACATTTCCATGGATTTGCATGCTGCAATCGACGCCGCAAAGGAAACTTTGCCCATCCCAGCGCCGGAAGATAGCGTCAAGGATTGCCTCGAATTCATTACGGCACGGTTACAAGCCCATCTACTTGCAGAGGGGAAGCCGCACGATGCGGTTGATGCAGTCCTGGCAGAACAGGGCAATGATCCCACCAGTGCTGCAAGTGCGGTGGAAAATCTGAAGGCCTGGCGGGAGCGAGAGGATTGGCTGGAGATGCTGCAAGCTTATGCGCGTTGTGCTCGTATAACTCGCGGCGAAGAGGAAATATTCACCGTCCGCCCGGAAATGCTTAAAGAAGATGCAGAGAAGGAACTTTTCGCGGCGGTTCTCGGCGCAGAGAGCGTTAATCGAGAGAGGGGATCCATCGACGATTTCTTCACGATGTTTCAACCGCTTGTTCCGGTAATAACGCACTACTTTGATGAAATTCTCGTCATGGCCGAAGAGCCGGAACTTCGTAGCAACCGGTTAGGCACGATCCAACGCGTTGTTAAGTTGGCTCATAATGTACTGGATCTCTCTAGATTGGAAGGTTTTTAACGGATTTCGTTTGAAGCAGGTGAAAGGATTATTGCCCTTTTGTTTCAAAGGGTTTGAGACGAGAACATTTGAACCTGCTAAAAGTGGTTCCGGTAAAGGTTTTGGGGGTTGATGTCGATTGAAATGCCATTATTCATTGCGATGAGAACTCGAGGCTGATGAGCGTTATCGACGAAGTAAAGGACCGCATCGATATCGTCGACCTGGTCGGCGAAACGGTAAAACTCCGGAAGTCCGGGAAGAATTACACGGGCTTTTGTCCATTCCATCCCAATAAACGGACCCCTGCGTTTGCCGTCTTTGCGGATAGTGGGACATGGCGGTGTTTCGGCGCGTGTAACGAGGGCGGCGACATATTCAGTTTTGTAATGAAGAAAGAAGGCTGGGACTTCTCAGAAACCCTGGCCTATCTCGCCGAGCGTGCAGGTGTAGAGCTGGTACCACACACACCGGAGCAAGAGGCGGCGGATGAAAGTCGCCAGAGGCTGCATGAATTGCTCGACGCAACGGTCACTTTTTTTCGTCATCAATTGTTTTCGACAACCGCAGGTGAACCCGCCCTTGCCTATCTTCGTGATCGTGGCATGAGTGATGCAACACTGGAGACGTTTGAGATTGGGTATGCGCCCGATTCATGGGACATGACAATGAAGCATCTCATCGAACGGGGTTTCCAAGAACGAGACCTCGTGGATGCAGGAGTAGTTTCTGAACGTGAAACGGGCGGTCTTTTCGACCGATTTAGAAATCGAATCATGTTCCCGATACGCGACGTGCGCGGCCGCATGGCGGGTTTTGGTGCAAGGGTGCTTGATCCTGAAGCTGTTCCCAAGTATCTGAACTCACCACAAACCCCGACCTTCGATAAAGGCCGGCTCCTGTATGGACTGGATAAATCACGACAGGATATCCGCAAGCTGGATCAAGCGGTCATCGTTGAGGGCTATATGGATGTGATCGGATTGCATCAAGCCGGTTTTCGCAATGCGGTATCCCCAATGGGCACAGCGCTCACAGAGAGCCAACTGCGCTTATTGAAGCGTTACAGCCGGCGGATTGTCTTGGCGCTGGATGCTGATACAGCTGGAAGCCAGGCGACTTTACGCGGTCTAGATGTCGCTCGCGAGACGCTCGATCGGGAAATCGATCCGGTTTTTAATGCCCGGGGATTGGTTCGCCACGAAGGCCGTCTGGATGCAGATTTGCGAATTGTCACCCTGCCGGAGGGTTTAGATCCCGATGAGGTCGTCATAGAGGATCCAGAAGCTTGGACGGGATTGCTTGAAGGTGCGCAGACGATTGTGGATTACGTACTCGATGTTGCCATTGCAGCACGCGACATTGAAGATCCCAAAGCGAAAGCAGAGATCGCACGCCAAGTACTTCCATTGATCGAAGATGTTGCTGATCCTGTCGAGCGGGAAGTGTATCGTCAAAACCTCGCTCGACGGTTGAAAGTGGACGAACGCGCGCTGCTCCAGTACCGAAAAACGAAACCCCGACGCAGCCGGCGTGAACCTCAAGCTGTAAGTGAAGTAGAGGAGAAACCTGCTGCAATCTCTCCTTCTGGCGCGGTAGAAAGCTTTTGTCTGGCTGTTCTGTTGGGTCACCCCGAACTGCTCTATCGGGTAGACCGGGAATTCCAGGCGTTGGAGATCGAACGTTCATCGAATCAGGATTTCTCAAGCACCGAGTACCAGATGATCTTTAATGTCATTCGCTCTGCACTCGGGCAGCATGAAGAAGAACCGGTTCAATATTGGCGGAATAATCTTGAGGCTCAACTGTATTCCATCGCCGAGACTTTAATGGATGAGTTTGGTAATATTGATATCCTTCAACAGAAGGTTATAGACGAAGTAATCGCAAACTTCTTTCGTTTACGCAAGCGGTGGCTAGAATCAGAACTTACACACATTCACTTCCAGCTTGAAGCCTTGCAGGAGCAGTCACCTTCAGAGGGGGATGACCTACAGGAGCAAATTTGGCAGCTTACCCGAGAGGTCCAGCGTTTAGCAGATATTGAGAGGCGATTGGATCGTGTGCTGTCACGTCAAGGCGGACCGATCTCAACTGCAGCCATTCTTTAGAGGTTATGCCGAGTGAAGAAAAAGAAGAAAGCGAAACAGGAAGAGGTACTTTCGCCCCCAGAAGTGTCTGATGAGGTCCTTCAAGAGGATACGAAGGACCCTGTTGACGTCGTTGATGGGCAGGCAATTGCTATCGAACCTGATTTGAAGGAAGAGAAAGTATTGGAAGTAAAGAGTGCCGAGGAAGAACAGGCGCTTGAACGAATTTCACTTACTTTGGAACTCAGCGATGATCCTGTAAGGCTGTACCTGAAGGAAATTGGTCGTGTAGACCTGCTGAACACAGACCAGGAATTATGGCTCGCGGTGCGGATGAATGC
>SOJU01000146.1 GCA_004376465.1 Anaerolineales bacterium
CGATCTTGGCCATGGTCCTGCCCTGATGGCTTTCTGGATAAATCTCTACAACGCGCTAATCATCGACGCGGTTGTTCACTTCGGCATTCAGGGTTCCATTATGAGTCGACCGGGTATCTTCCGCCAAGCCGCCTACAATGTGGGCGGAATGCGGTTCTCCGCCGACGAGATTGAGCACGGCCTCCTGCGGCGAAACATCCCTAACCCTGTTGTACATATGCGCACATTCACAACAGACGACCCCCGTCTATCTTTGGTGGTGGATCACCTTGATCCGCGAATCCATTTCAGTCTTGTTTGCGGCGCCCGTTCCTGTCCACCAATCGCGTTTTACGATCACGAACATCTGGACCAGCAACTCGATCAAGCCGCGGGCGCGTTCATTAACGGTGGTGGGGTCGACTATATAGCGGAGTCGAATACACTCCGGCTCTCAAAGATCTTCCAATGGTATCGCGCAGACTTCGGTGGCTTGCCCGCTGTTTTTGAGTTGATCCAACGCTATGTTATTGACCAGGAAGTACGAAACGTCCTCGCAAGCGGAGAGTTCCGGGTCCGCTACATGGAGTACGATTGGAAGGTGAATTCGAGCGTATAACCCACCTCGAAATCTGCCGCTAAATACACAAAAACGGGGCACAGATTATAGTTGCCTCGTTTTTATATAAGTGCAGTCAAGCTAACTTTTACGCAGCTTTCTCGTGAATGGGGGATGATGAACGCAAACCGACATATCCCGCCGCACACCCCTAATGCCACTTAGGAGAAAAACATCTAATCTGCCCATCTCAAATGAGATCGCGTACGAACAGGTGTCCTCAAGTGGTGTTTTCTTAGCCTTGCTCACGATCCTCCAGAGGAGCGTCTTCTTTACGAACCGATGTCCGAACAGCCGCGCAACTGGGACAAAAAGGTCTATCGCACAGCAGCGCCCGCGGATCCTCGTGAATCCAACCCACGGCGGCGTTGACCAGATCTCGGACCGGGACTACCTCCAACCTCAATCCGCCATATTCAGCAGCATGTGAGATTCCCTCGAGTCGACTCCGGATAGCATCGAAGCCGTCAGCGCAGCCCGGCATATTCCTGCACTCTACAACCCCTTTTTTCGTAAGTGCCCAACGGATAAAGCCCCTACGCCCGGCCATCCTTTCCGCCTTATGCAGACTCACATTCGAGCGGGGGTCTGTGTCGATCAACAGCACATCACCATCGAATTCTGCCAGCCATCCGATCGGCGCAAATGGCTCATCGAGCGTCTGGCTTTGCAGCGCCTCCTCGAGGTTAATCCCTGCGAACGAGAGAACGGGGTGGTTGGAACGTTGCGCCTGCGGATGACCGCGCATGACCTCTGAGACCTGTCCAAGCTCGGAGTCAACTGGCAATTCCGGATGGTATATCTCGGCCTCTTGATTCCTGTCTGTCTCCGAACCATACTCGAGTGCGTTATCGGGCGGTCCGAGTGGCGGGATGATGGTCGTGCGCTCTGTGAACGCCGGCATCATCACGGCTTCACATGTCGCCGTCAGAGCACCAACAATCGTCTCTGCCCCGCCAGACACCTTTGTTGGAGAAGAAAGGCTGCAATGAGCGATCACCCGGCTGTGGGAGTCGAGCCCGCTATCTTTCAAAGCTTGAACAAACAGTCGATATGTGAGCATTGAACCTCAGTTGACCGGAAACCTGCGGTTGGTAACAAGAAACGAGGGGACAGAAGCGCTTGCACAACTCTTTTTATCAGGACCTTGTGCCGGTTCGCCTATTTCCCCTTCCACTCCGCTTCGCGTTTCTCCATGAAGGCGCGCATACCTTCCTTCTGGTCTTCCGTGCTGAATAGGAAATAAAAACTTCGGCGCTCATCCGCCATACCACCCGCAAGGAAAGATTCGAAAGCCTGGTTAACCATTTCCTTTCCCATGCGCACGGCTATAGGTGCCCGTTTGGCGATATCATCTGCTAGCTTGAGCGCCTCTTCGAGATAAATCTCCTCGGGGACGACGCGGTTCACCAATCCATACCCATAAGCCTCCTCGGCATTCAGGTGTCGATTGTTGAGGACCATCTCCATCGCCAGCGCTTTTCCTACCGCACGAGTAAGCCGTTGTGTACCGCCTGCGCCAGGGATCACGCCAATATTGATCTCTGGTTGGCCAAACTTCGCCGTCTCCGAAGCGATGATCATATCGCAGGACATAGCCAGTTCGTTCCCACCCCCCAAACACCATCCCGAAACAGCGGCGATGATCGGCTTTTTCACTTCCCGGATCAAATCCCAGCGCTCGATGGGCTCGGATTGAAGTATCTCTGCAGCAGAAGCGTCGACCATCTCTTTGATATCAGCCCCCGCCGCGAAGGCGCGCGAATCGCCAGTAATGACAATTGCGCCGATCTGGGAATCAGCATCGAAAACCCTGAGCGCTTGTCCCAATTCGGACATAACGGTGCTGTTAAGCGCATTTAGCGCCTTCGGTCGATCGATTCTGATCAACCCTACACGATCGTGTATTTCCGTCTTGATACTTTTATAGGACATACATAACCTCCGCTATTTCATCGACTGCGAATTCAGAGTCTAACGATCGAGGAGTATAGTACCGCTGCTCTTGCATCGCCTCCCATCAGTGGGTGGGGGTATTATTTTCTATTGGCGCTTTCTTCCCCGTAAAAAAAAGCTCGTGGGCAGCCGGGACCATCCACGTTAACACAGGCGCGCTCGCAGCTTGGCGATATGCGCTGTATGATCCCGGCGATGCCAAAGACTCCGCCGCAGAACCTTCCGTGCAGACCACGTCTCGCCCGCCAGGGTCACGGCACCCCCGCTTTTTTGAAGCTCCGGCAACGTTACGAGCATATGCGCATGCACTTCGCGCAGAAAAAGTTTGGCATCCGCGGGAATCCCCTCGCGGGGGAACGCCAAACCGAGACGATCTAAATACCACCACTCTGACCTGGCGACATGCTCCAGGATTCCATCAAGTGACCACTGTTCACCCGGTAAAACCTTATTTGCATCCTCAGGCTCGACATCCGCCACAGAAGCGAGCAAATCTTCGTACGTCGTCTCGAGCAGGAGCTTGAACTCGCTGATCTCTGCGCCAATGAGAGGTGGACGGTCGGCGGCGAAGAAAGCATTCACCATGTGGCCGTCTTCGAATTCCCAGGCTCGAATCACTTCTGATACGATCATCGGCGACGAGAGACCCGTTACATGAATTCCATGCTTTTTGCACCAATCGAGATAATTGTCGACTGCCGCCGGTATCGCCTGTATTGCCGTCTCGCGTTTTTCATTGCTGGCGAAACATCCGGGCAGATCGGGGACATGTGCAATCCACAGGTTCTGGTTTTCTTCTGCACAGACAATGTATGCCATCTCAAGCCCTCATTCCGCTTCGATACGGGAATAGCACCGGCTCGTTTTATGAAAAGCTATATCCCCGAGAACATCAAGGATGCGCTTTATGGATTCATGCCTGATGTTCTATCATCATCTACGGTGCCGCAGCCACTTATTCCGACTATTATACGTCGACTGAACCGCGCCCGCGCTACGCCCCTTGCGTAGCTTTGGTATCCATGACCTTTTCCTTGTGGGACCAGGGGAGATGAATCATGGCTAACCCGGGAGCGGCTTCTCGGCGATGAACATTCCAGTCTCCTTGTGGATCCGAATGACACCCTCTTCATTAATCTGCCGGCCAAGGAATTCCCGTATACCCTGGAGCTCTTTCGCGTTTGCGGCCAACTCCTCCGAGGGTAACCCGGATTGAATATAATTCATGATCGGCTCAACTTCGGTTACTTCAAGCGAATCATCAAACCTCACACATGAAACCCGTTCGAACGAACCGCTGAGCTGTTGTTCACCGTTCTCCAAACTGAAGGCGTTGTGATGTGTCCAGATTGAGCTCTCGAGTTGGAACCGCTCGATAAGTTCTCGAATTTCACGTAGGTGCGCTCGCCCATTGGTTGCCGCATACAGACGGCCTTCGGTTTTCATTACTCGGCTTATCTCCGCCAACACACCCGGTCTATCCTCTACGTGATAGAGCATATGATTCGCCACAACAACATCAAAAATGCGCCCATCAAGCGGCAGCGCCTGTGCGTCACTTTTTAAGCACCGAACCTTCAGCTCAATATCCTGGAGACTCTTATGCGCCTCGACCAATATTCCGAATGATCGGTCGATAAGCACGATCTTCCACTCAGGGTGAATCCTCTCTCGATTCTCCACCCACAGGTAGCCGGGACCACAGCCGATGTCCAGGATGGAAGTTGTCGCCATGAAATCAAATTTGTCGAAAACCCATCGAGGAAATGTCTTTTGGCTCGTGCTGAAATCCCTGTGTAAACGAAACCTTGCATCCAAACGCGAAGAGTCTCGATATTGATCTGACAGGATATCCATTAACTTACTTCCTATGCTCGTAATTGAGCTTCTCGTCTGCTGGCGGCGGTTCGGACGGGCGAGAGGTCTCGCCCCGATCGTCTACTTATCCGCTTCCCGGTAGCCTTATCAGGGGCATAGTGTCATCACCGGTCCTGTGAATTATTGAATACATACTGCGGGCCGATCTCCGGCGCGACTGACGTTCACTTCGATACCCAAATAGGGGCTGGGATCGAGCGTATTACGGATTTCGAGTTCGTTCAAGTACTGTCCGTGGCCATCATCTTTTACGATCGAAAAGTGCAGATGCATGCCGGTGGGGTTATTTGGGTCCGCAGAGTAATTTCCCTGATACCCCAGCAGGGTCCCCGCCTTCACAAAAACATCCGTTGTTCCCTGCGGAAAATCATCCACGATAAACGAGCGTCCCTCGGCATCCGCCAGGTGTGTGTAATACATCCATATCTGTCTTTCCGGTCGGAGAGGATCAGATGGGATGCGGATGATTACGGAGGAGCGCCAATCCGGAAGCCGTGTGAGATAGCCGTTATAGGCAGCAACGACAGGTGTTTGACCCAGCCCGTCAGGACCGGAGGGGCCGAAGATGTCGATCCCCTGATGGGTATGCCCGGGCTTGAAGGAATCACCCCAGAAGAACCCGATCAGACCATCCGTCGGCATGATAAAAGGCGCATCTCCGCATCGCTCGCCAGCATAAATCATCCACTCAGTATGGTCATCTGGGTCCATCCAAAATTGGCGCAATCGTTGAAGGCGAATCGCAGATGGGCGAACGCGCCGGAAGATCGAATAGCCGACGACCATGGCGATGACCGCCAGAATCGACAAGCCCAAACCGATACGCTTTTTCCTCTCGCCTAACCTCATCCCATTCACGCTTTCACTCACACCTGACTTTTTGCCCTAGTGGGCCGGTTCACTATTCCGATTGATCTACCAATTCCAGCACTTCGCCCTGTGTAACACGCAGGATTTCCGCTGTCTCCACCCTCATTAAATGATCGCTGGCGCCTCCTCCAGCGTAGACCACATCGTGTTTCAAAACACCGGAGTCGATGAGTGTCAGCAGCGGCTCAGGGTGACCAAATGGAGGCACTGCGCCGACGGTATAGCCGGTTGCGGCCTGGACCTGGTTCTCATCGGCAAGTCGTACCCGTTTACGACCCACACCGAAGTTTTTTGCTATTCGTCTGCGGTCGATCCGGTTTGCTCCCGAGGTTATGGCCAGCACCGGTCGGTCGTCAACCATAAAAAGTAGCGATTTGACGATCTTTTGTGGTGATGCCCCTACAGCCTCCGCCGCGGCCGCGACAGTGGGCGTCTTCATCGACAGCGCTAGAAGCTCGGCGCGCAATTCCCTTTCTCGAAGAAATTGTTCTAAATCCGAAGGCGTAAGCACCTTGAAACTCCTTTTCCCGGGGTTGATAAACTTTATAAATATTATTGATACCCATCACTATGCGATTAGTTATTCCAGTTCTGCGGCAGGTCAACCCTCTCCGCGAGCTTCCTCCATGTGTTCAGCAAAGCACAAGGTCACGTGTTCTGCGGCGAAGGACATCAGCGCCTTGCCCGCGATCTGGCCTTCAGGCGAGGCGAGCGCTCGTTGCAACGCCTGCAAATCGTCGAAATAGAATTCATGCACCATATGTAAATCCACTTCCCCCGAGGGTCCTCCGGCCACCCTGCTCACGCTTACCCGGCGCAAACCCGGCATTGCCTCCGCCCGCTTCACGAACTCGTTGCTCCACCGCGTCTCCACATCAAGGGAGTCCCCAGATCGCTCAAAAAGGATCATGAGTTTGTGCATGTGAGTACCTTTCGGCTAGTTTCGCAAGATAAAAGCCAATTCTTACCGTTGCTGGACCGCGGGGCTATTGTTAGTTTCGTGAAACCTGCTCTATACTTGGCTATATTATTGCTTATTTGTTTTTTTGGGAGATATTTATGAATCATCTTTATCAAAGGGGGCAGGGGCTGGTTGAATACGCCATGATTATGGTGCTCGTTGCCATTATCGTCATCATCATCCTGGCCCTTTTTGGCTCTGCAGTGGGAAATATGTTTAGCTCCGTGATTGCCATGTTCTGAGCCCGCCTGTCCCAGCAACGGGCAGGTAACCAGCCGCCTGGCATGTCAATAATCCCGCTCGCAACTATGCGTTCTCCTCATCTTTGGGGAGGCGCTTTTTCATTCTACGCGCCACATCTCGCCGCGGGAGCAGAATCTTACGATCGCAGCCCAGACACTTCAGCCCGATATCCGCACCGATACGCACCACAATCCAATCCGTGCTGCCGCATGGATGTGGCTTACGCAGGCGGACTACATCGTCCAATTGGATATCTGGGAGCATAATGACTCGCTGATGCGTGACCCTTAGGGCTCAATCAAGATAGTTGCGGTTGTCCGCCCATGAAGTCTATTGCGCTCTCGTTATCGGCATGACAAGTCGCTCAATGCACACATGGATTATCCCCTAGGGAGCCGGATTATAACACCCGCCTAAATGGTATAATCCTCCCGTTATGCTGGGTTTATCGCTTACTACATTAATTTCACGTGTTATAACACTGGTGATTGCCTTTACTGTGCATGAGTTTTCACATGCCCTGGCCGCTGATCAACTCGGTGATGACACGCCCCGTCTACAAGGTCGTCTTACCCTTAATCCCCTCGTTCATCTCGATCCGATAGGTTCGTTGATGCTTGTAATCGCCGGCTTTGGTTGGGCTCGTCCGGTACAAATCAATCCCTATGTCATTCAGCGCAGACATCCAGCCGGGCTCATGATCGTCGCCGCCGCGGGCCCATTCTCAAATCTACTGCTCGCCATCATCGCCACTATCCCGGTTCGGGCTGGGCTGATCTCGGTTACATCATCATCCTTCATCTCCCAATTCTTTATCGAATTCATCTGGATCAATCTGATCCTGCTTTTCTTCAACCTCCTTCCGATTTTCCCGCTCGATGGAGAGAAAATCCTCGATTTCTTCCTCCCGCCGCGCGGGCAGGATGTCCTGCGCCAGATACGACCCTATGGCATGTATATCCTGATGGGTTTAATCATCCTAGGGAGCTTTGGTAGTTTTGACATCCTAGGTCTCGTTGTAATGAAGCCGGCAATGAGCCTGATGAGACTGCTCGTCCTTTAGAACATGGGAATGTCCTATCGAGCGGGTCAATTCCTGCACCTGCTCACAGCCAAACGAAAGCGAGAACATAGAAGATTCGTTTATGAGATCCTCGATTCGTCTATGGTCGCGCTCTTTTTCCGTATGAGTGACTCAGATCAATCGCACAGTGTACGGGTGTTTCAGACTCTAGTTGACCAAGGGGAGGAGGGGGATGACCTCCTGAGGGCGGCCCTGCTGCATGATGTTGGTAAATCCCTGCATCCGCTGCGAGCCTGGGAGCGGTCTCTAGTTGTGGTAACGAACCGAATACTCCCAAACCAGGTATTAAAGTGGGGCCAGGATGAACCGTATGGCTGGCGAAAGCCGTTCGTCGTTGCGCTTCAGCACCCTGAGTGGGGGGCGGCGTTAGTTCAGCAGGAGGGCGGCTCAGAAACGCTGGTCACACTTATTCGCTATCATCAAGAGCATGCACCACCCAATATTGGGAAGGATGTACAGGAACTTCTAGAACGGCTGCAAACTGCCGACGGGATGAATTGAGGTATCTAAATGGCGTACGAAATACTGCTCATCGGGTTGGATCAGGTTGGCGCTTCGATCGGCATGGCGCTCAATGATGCTGAGGGTGATGTCGATCTAGTCGGGTATGATCCCGATCGGCATCTTTCCAAGCGCGCCGAAAAGGCAGGCGCTGTCGATCGTCTTGTGTCACATCCTCGAAAAGCGATCGCGAGCGCAGATCTCGTGATCTTCTCCCTTCCTATTGACGAAGTTGAAGTTTACCTTGAACATCTCGGGGAAAAAATCAAGGATGGCGCCGTCATCCTGGACACTGCGCAAATTAAGGTGCCCTTCTTCAAGTGGGCAGAGGAATACCTCCCTGAGGGGAGATCGTATATCGGCGCAACGCCCATCGTCGGTCCTTCGAGCCTGACGGGTGGGGAGGCGATTTCAGATGAGCCGAGCGCGGACCTCTACGCGGATGGATTGCTCGCCATCATCGCACCGCCCAACGCATCCGAAAGCGCAATGGCAGTGGCGATTAACCTGGCCTCCATACTCAAAGCCGCTCCTTTCTTCATCGATTTGCACGAGCACGATGCCGCGCTGACGTCCACAGAGGAGCTCTCAGCCCTGCTAAGCGCCGCACTTCTACAGACAGCAGCACACTCCACGTCCTGGAAAGAACTCCAGCGGGTAGCTGGCCGCAACTTCGCGCAGGCGACGAGCTTATGCAGCGCTATTCCGCTTAATGTCTTTGAGAAACGTGTGATTTTGAATCGACAGAAAAGCCTCGATAAACTCGACCAATTCATTGAAGAACTCCAAGACCTGCGCCAGGTGCTGGCAGAAGAAGATGGACAGAGCCTATCTGACTATCTAAAGGAAGCCGATCACTCCCGTCGATCCTGGATTCGAGCGCGTGAACAGAGCGATTGGGGAAGCGAGGATCTGCGCCCGGCGGAGAGAATTAAATCGCCCGGGGTTCTGACTCGTTTTCTTGGCGTCCGCCGAAAGAAACCGGGCGAGGGTAATTAATCGCCCGCACATTAATCATAAAATCTCACTGCTCATCGCCGTCCCCTCAAACGCAGTGATTGCTCGATGCAAGAGCAAACTCATCCTTACCACTTCTGTCATACACACATATCCCTCGAATGGATCTCTTTGGATTTGGTCCCCTGTATAGAGAGTCGTATAATGCCCCCGTGCCCGAATATTTCTGTTACATCATCGAATGTGCCGACGGATCTTTCTACACGGGCTGGTCGACGAATCCCATCCGGCGCCTTAAGGAACACAGCGCAGGTCGAGGCGCACGCTACACGCGCACTCGGCGCCCTCTCCAACTCGTTTATACCGAGCGCCAACCCGATCGGTCCGCAGCACAACGCCGCGAATTAAAGATCAAGCGCCTCTCGCATGCCCGCAAGGAAGCACTGATCATCACCTGCGCGAAGGAAGAAGCAGCGATTAATTAACACGAGGAGATCAATGTCAGAAAAACCAAAAACCCAGTGGATCGTGGATGAACTCTCAAACTTGAAGAAATCTGGTCTCTTAACCAATATCCGCACCTTGAGTTCCCCGCAAGGCGCATGGCTTGTTGTGGATGATAAGAAAGTGCTTAACTTCTGTTCGAACAACTATCTCGGTCTCGCCAACCACCCTCTTCTCGTCGAGAGTGCCAAGGCGGCGATCGATGAATTCGGGGTTGGCCCGGGCGCCGTGCGCCCCATCGCCGGCACGATGGCCCTCCACCTCGAGCTTGAACGCCGCCTGGCAGCCTTCAAGGGTGTGGAGGCGGCGATTACCTTCCAGTCCGGCTTCAACGCCAACCTGGCCGCGATCCCTGCTCTTGTCTCCAAGGAAGATGTGATTTATTCGGACGAACTTAACCATGCCAGCATCATCGACGGCTGTAGGCTTTCGCGCGCCAAGGTCATCCGATACGCGCACTGCAATGCGGATGACCTGCGGGTGCAAATAGAAAAAAGCAAGGACGCTGGCTACCGCCGTTCATTGATCATCACCGATGGCGTATTCAGCATGGATGGGGACGTCGCTCCGCTCGATAAATTATATGAGGTAGCTCAAGAATTCGATGCTCTGCTCATGGTCGATGATGCCCATGGAGAGGGCGTCCTCGGTAAAGGCGGGCGCGGCATCGTCGATCACTATAATCTGCATGGCAAAGTGGACGTCGAGATGGGCACGCTTTCGAAAGCCTTCGGCGTTGTCGGCGGCGTTATCGCCGGCAGCCAGATAATCGTGGACTGGCTGAAGCAGCGCGGGCGTCCATTCCTTTTCTCTTCGGCAATGACCATCCCGGATGTGGCCGCCTGCCTGGCCTCCCTGAACCTGCTCGAAGAGTCCACCGAACTGGTTGATAAACTCTGGGAAAACGCGGACTACTTCAAGCGCGAAATGAGGGAGATAGGCTTCGACACTGGCGTAAGCACAACACCGATCACGCCCATCATGTTGGGCGAGGCTGCCCTGGCTCAGGATTTCAGCCGGCGACTATTCGAGGAGGGCATCTTCGCCATGGCCCTCGGGTTTCCAACTGTCCCACGCGGCAAGGCCCGGATCCGGGTGATGATCTCTGCGGCGCATTCCCGGGAAGACCTCGACAGAGGACTCGCCGCCTTCAAGAGCGTTGGCCAGGAACTGGGCGTCATCTAATATCTTCCTGCTCCGGACAACAGAATGCCCGCGCCTGTGCGCGGGCATTACCTTTCTACGACCCTGATGACCGCAGGCTAATCCGCGATCCAATAAAAAAGCCCTGGCTGGGCTTTGGTGAGGGCATATTTCAATGCTACGGCGATGTTCGATGGGCCAGGGCGGCGCTATTATACATCACATTGTGAAAGCTGTCGCTAGTGATTCAGCACGGATTCATGCGCCCATCGCCCACAGAGCAGGGCCGGTACAGTGGTAAACACGAAGATCTTTCGTTGGCTAACTCTCCTCGAAATTTCTTGTTCCTGTACTTAAAACTGGAAGGTTTTCTTGCGGAGGACGACGCGCCGTTGATAATTGACCACGTACTCCTGCAGCCGCTCCTCCAGCTCCTTGAAGTCCCGAGAGTCCAAAATCTGTGCCATCGCATCGCTATCATCGGCTGTGAAACCCTGGAGCCTGAGCGGGTAGGAGCCGTAAGCAGTATGCCAGGATTCGCACATTCTCAGCCCCATCTGCTCCATCGTGGGCACAAACTCGCCCAGGACGTAACGAAAATATGCCTCTCGCTGCTCCGGTATCGGATCGTACGTCAGTATTAATTTGGTTTCCAAACGTTACGCTCCTCAAAAATCCAACACCAAGCTCCGAAAATGGCTTACGGGACGATACGCGGACGCCGTGAAAACAGATCTGCTGCCGTACTGAGCCTCACTTCATCGGTCGTCTCAGGCCAGATCCCGGGAATAGCGGTTCCACAATACGGACAAGTCCCCTGTCCTGTCAGTTGATAATCCAGGATCACAAAGCCATACCGCCGGATCAGACTCTGCTGGCATGTTGGGCAAGTGGTGTCCTCATAAGGATCAACCCGGCCCGGAAGATTCCCGGCATATACATATCGCAGCCCGGCCTCCTGGCCAATCTCAGCTGCCCGGATCAGCATGTCGACAGTGGTGTTCTCTGTATCGGTCATACGGTAATTCTTGTGGAAGGCGGTGACATGCCAGGGGATATCCGGCGAGATGGATACGATAAACCTGGCCGCATCCAATAATTCCTCGGTGCTGTCGTTAAAGCCCGGGACGATAAGCGTGACAACCTCTACCCAGATGCCCTTTTCGTGCGCCATCTTGATGCTGTCGAGTACATGTTGGAGCACGCCGCCCAATTCACGGTAATTCCGATCCTGCATTGTCTTGAGGTCAATTTTAAACCCGCTGAGATATGGGCTGAGATAATCCATCACTTCCGGTGTCGCGTTTCCATTTGAAACGTATGCGCACTTCAAGCCTGCTTTCACAGCTTCCTTGAATACTGCGACGGCCCATTCGGAAGTGATCAAAGG
>SOJU01000098.1 GCA_004376465.1 Anaerolineales bacterium
TAGCGGAGATCGGGACAGAGTTCCAAGTCGAGGATCTCTTCTATTTGCTCAAACGGCTGCTTAGAAACACCGGGATGCTCATGCGCTTGGTGGATATGCTGGAAGCCGGGATGGATCTCACCGAGGAATTAAAACCGATCGGGCTGCAGGCGTTCTCTGACATCGTCGAGACGCTTGACCGGTTAGAACGCGAGGGCTACTTCGCCTTAGCGCGCGAGGGCTGGGGAATCGTCGAACGTGTCGTCCATGAATTCGACGAGGATGATGTGCGCGCCCTGGGCGATAACATCGTCACCATTCTTAAAACCGTGCGCAGCATGACCCAACCAGAAATCCTCTCACTCGCCGACCAGGCAGTTTCCGCTATTCAGCCAAGCGCAGAAGAAGAGGGAGAGGTTTCAACTTTTGCTTTACTGCGCGAATTGTCAGACCCGAAGGTGCGCCGGGGTATGTCACGGATGCTTAACCTGCTGAAAGTACTCGCGGACCAACCCACGAAACAAACACCAAACTAAAGAACCAGATAAAGGAGAAAAATGATGACAAATCCAATCCTTGAGAAAGTCGAATTCGATGACGATGGCTTCATGATCGATCCCAACGCCTGGACAGCAGAAATTGGCGAGGCGATCGCCGTGCGCGAGGATTTGCCACTCACCGACCGCCACTGGGTCGTGATTAACTTCGCCCGCCAGGAATTCGAGGCGAATGACGAAGCGCCTACACTACGACGCATCACGAAGACGACAGATGTAGACACAAAGGAACTTTATAAACTCTTCCCCGGCGGACCCGCAAAAAAGGCAGCCATGGTCGCCGGCTTGGGAAAACCCACCGGGTGCATCTAGGCCGTTGAAAACAACGGAGAACACAGAGGATCACAATGGCAGAAAAAAGTAATGGCAACCGCAAGCTGTGCATCATCACGTCGAAGGGTTCGCTCGACATGGCGTATATCCCGCTCATCCTCGCCAATTCAGCCAGAATGACAGGAATTGACGTCGAGCTCTTCTTCACTTTCTGGGGGCTGGACGTCATCACGAAGAAAAAGATGGGCGGATTAAATGTGGCTACGGTTGGCAACCCGAGCATGCACCCCTGGTTCCACATCCCAACTTTAATGGGCGTCATCCCCGGTATGTCCGCCGCAGCTTCATGGATGATGCGGCGCGAGATCGGGAAACTGGACTTTCCTCCCGTTCCTGAGTTCGTCCAGCTGATCATCGACTCCGGCGCCAATGTTTACGGCTGCAAGATGTCGATGGACATGATGAAACTGACCAAAGACGATCTCGTCGACGAGGCAGAAGTTCTCGGCGCAATGGAATTCATGGAGCTATCCGAAGGAGCCCAGCTCCTACTCGTGTAGAGCCATCTTTCAAGAATCAAGACGGGGCTTCCCAGTCGGAAGCCCCGATTTTCTTTAAGGACTCAGGATTCAGCTACTCAGATTCATCCTCGGCCAAAGCCATGATGCGCATTTTGTGCGGGTCTTCACCATCAGTAAAACATGAAAGCACAAAGATCGCATTCGTTACCAGTGGCCCCGGATTCCGCCAGCGATGTTGGCGATGTGCTGTAAACAGGAGCGTATCCCCCGCTTCTAGCAGGAAGATTTCATCATCAACCTGATATTCCAATTGTCCGCGAAGACATAGTACAAATTCATGCCCTGTGTGAACTATCGGCTGTGGTCCGCTATTGGCTCCATTCTCGAGAGTTAATGCGAAGGGTTCCACTCGCCCGGAGAAATGCTCGCCCCCTAATCCCTCCACCAACCCGCGCGTGAAAGGGACTCGCGTCCGCTCTCCAGCCTTGATATGAATCACGTCGTGCAATTCGGGCTCGGTTTGAAAAAAAGTGGTGATAGGTACGTTCATGGCCCCTGCGACTTTATAAAGCGTGCTGACCGATGGAGAACTGCGCCCCCGCTCGATCAAGCTCAGGGCATTCGCCGAGAGCCCGCTTTGCCTCGCCAGTGCCCTTATAGATAACCCTCGCTGCTCGCGCAGCTGACGCAAGCGGACACCAACGTCGACTGACACCGCACTCTTACCAAGTATATCCATCGGCACTCCTCATAATAATTTCTGATCCCTTCTATTGTATATTGAGTTGACCAATCCTCCCAGAGAGCCACAGCACTTCGTCCTACACCTGACCACAAATTAATTCTTTCAGACTGTCATCATGACAAACAATGGTTTAGCGGAGCTGGCCAATCGCCAGCGCGCGGTTACCCTATTTCCCAAAGTAAAATCCCCTTCTTCGGTGCCAGATTGTGAGAACTTCGTCCAGCCTGAGAGCGGAATCATCTAATACCATTTAAATATAAGTCCGGTAATATAATCCCTCGCAGTTTTACACTGCATCTTTGAAAATGGTTTTGTACGCCAACGTGATTAAGATAAGATAATGTTATTCTGATTCTCCCTTCGGTGTTGCTTAGAATGACAACCTTTCGTTGTTGCCAAGCTTCTTGGGGGGTTAATAATGAAACGTATCGGTTCTTGGCTTTTCGCGCTGATAATAATCCTGGCGATGGTCCTCTCCGCATGTGGTAGCGAGGCTTTACCAGAAACGATAAATGCAACCGCAGCGCAGGATCCTGGATCGAGCGCGGTCCAAGACCCGGGTTCACCCAACTTGTCGTATGCAGTCGCTGAAGACATCAACGCCGCGTTTAACTCGTTCCTCGACAACATAGTGGGCTACAACACCTCAGTCTCGATGGGCTGGAGGAGCTGCTCGCGGAAGAGCCGCCGCCGTTTCTGCTCGACGTCCGCTCTATAACCGAAGTTGCAGAGTATGGCTACATCGAAGGCGCGACAGTCATCCCGCTTCTCGAGCTCGGAAATAACTTGGACCTTCTGCCATCATTCGACACCACCATCGTTGCCTACTGCGGCAGCGGTTGGCGCTGTACGATCGCCATGACCGCTCTAGGTCCTCTCGGCTGGAACTCCACATTTGTATTAAAGGAAGGTAGTTACAAAGGATGGGCCGAAGCCGGATACCCAGTGGCGCTCGGCATACCTGAAACCGTTGCGCTTCACGCCGCCTCCCCCGACCCGGCGATGACCGCCGTTATCAACAAGATGCTTTCCAGCATCCCCGAAGACTGGGGCTTCGTCACCGCCAATGCCATCCTAAAAGAGCTCGACGAAGACCCGAACCTGATCATGATCGACGTGCGCAACGAGGATGAGGTCAAGACCCCGGTTTCATCGAGGGTGCGATCCACATCCCGCTCGAGGATTTCATCGACCGAAAAACTGATTGGCCCATCGATAAAGATGCCACGATAGTCATCTATAGCGGCTACGGTCACAGGTCCACCATCGCCTTGACTATCCTTATGACCTACGGTTATAGCGATGTCCGTTCTCTTGGGGGGTAATTCGCTGCCTGGTTCGATCCCGCCCGCCATGCTTTTGTTCCAATCGCGGACAGGGTCAGCCGAATCCAAAGGAAACTATTCGGCGCTCCCACTGGAAAGCAAACCACTTTGGGTTATACAGGTATTAGAAGGTCAAATCTCAGGTTGCACGGATGGAGGAGCGACTCCCGCGTTACCTGCCTGCTATTTTCTGGATGTCTTCCCAGGCGATCACACGCAGTCGCCGCCAGAGCGAATCATCTTTTACGCGCTCTGTGAAATCAAGCCAATCCTTTTCAAGCTTCGACCAATGCGAACGCGGCGCAAATACCCAGAGGTGAAACTCACGCTCTAAAAGATCCGCGAGTTCACGCCCAATTGTGAGCGTGCGCGCCAGTTGATAATGACGATTGCATGTTGGCGATTCAGAATCTGGTTTGGGCCGCGGCCCCATCGTTAGATGGCTTGTGAAGCAGGATTTTTCGATTTCCCAATAGCGGCAGGGCAACCGATCATCTCCAGCTGGGAGGTGCATCTCTGGACAGCGGCGTTTTGTGAAGCGTGAGCAGCGGCCAAAACCGCTCTTGCGTTTAGATTCAACCAAGATTAGGTTTCTCTCGCCAAGAAAATAAAGGTCAACCTCAGTCTTGGGTCCACTTCCATCGATCATGAGAAGGACATCACCCAGTTTATCTAGACGCACCCCCTCCACGTCGTATCCCCAATAGTAGGGGGTCAAAGCATCGTCGGCCTTGTTTTCTTCATTGGGATTACCCCATAGAGGTCTGATATTCAGAAGATCCATCAATGAGATTGTCGGCTGCGCCAACGGGTAGATTACGTTCCATAACAATGCGTTTTCTGAGGTTGGATTGAGAAAGTTTGTCAGCACACTCTCAGGGAGGACTGAAAATATACGCTCATTCTCCCCGGAAATGACCTGCTTTGGGAGCCACCTCCGCCTGTCCCCATGACCACTCCCCCTTTTGCTGGAGATCCCATTGAGATCATCAGTCATTGGTTTTGCTATCGCTTGCCTTTGCAGCTTCAGTCATTGCCAGCAGGAAATCGCTCAGCCGTTTCTGGGTATCGAAATAAAGGTAGAGGACACGCGATCCGTAGTCCTTCATCGCCGCTAGATCGCTCAGAGCTTGCCCTTCGAACAACTGCCCGAAAGTATAGGTCTTACCGGGTATGGTCTCATCTTTTCGGGGTTTCACCATCAGGATTAGATAAACAAGTTCCTTTAAACCACGGTCTGAACCAAGGTCACATTCTGCGGAGCTAGTCAGTGAGAACAAACCGAGTTGATCGCGAAGTGCACGACGCAGGCGCCTCACCTTATCTTGAAGGGTTTTCGACATGGGAGTATAGAAGCGCAATCCTAAGCCCCCCGCTTCCTGTGATTCGACGAGAATAAAATCAATTGCCTCAGATAATCCGTCCCCTGTGAATTTCAAACCCCGTGACGCAGCTCTCAATTGCACGCCATCGCACTGCCATAGCGGATCCGCCTGAGGCAGTTCACCTTTGCGTTCGAGCCTGTGGAGAAGGTGTTGGAACTCCGCTCTGCTTCGGTGGTGGGCATCAAGATCTGTGGGATTAACTGAAAGCAAGTGCTGTGCGATTGCCACTCCAATCTGCCATTGAACGAGCATCCTACCTATCGATTCTGGACTCGTGCCTGTCTCGAGCACAAGCACGGGAATACCCGCGCGTATCCACTCAGCCAGACGACGATCCAATGCACCAGAACCGCGCAGGTACACAAACAGGCGATCGTCGCCGTAGACATCCCCAGCCCCCGGAGATTCATCCCGGATCGAGATAAATCCGCTCTCTTTCCTACCGCGCCCTGCCATGAGCAGATTCTGGATCCACTTTAATGTCGGCTCCAAAGGCGGGTCGGCGAAGAGCGTTACTTTATCCCGCCCACTGCGGAAAGCCGCAACCAGGATCGAGCTCAGAAAAAGACCGGGATTCTGGGCAACATCCACGAGTGGACCACAGGCCCGCGTCATGTCTACGCCACCCTGCACGAAGGGCTGTATATCCGCACCTGCAAGTGCTGCGGGCAGAAGGCTCGTCCAATTGAATGGGGAGCGCCAGAGGTCATCCTGGTTATCCGCCTCAATAATTTTATGGATACCCTGCTCAACAGCCCAATTTTGTAATTGGGAACCCTCTTTCGTGGTGACGACGAAATGATCCCCTGTTTGCTCCTCAAGCTTCCGGACCGCTTGTTCCCAAAAAGTTGAGCGTAAATGCTCTTCTATTCCATTCCCCGATGAAGAATCCACAAGAAGATACAAAGTTGTTTCAGGTGCAATCTTCCTCTTTATAGCGCGGATGTCATCCGGATTCGCCGTACTGATTGTGTGGAAATCAACACCGTTGGGTGACACCAGGATCCGCGCCAGCATCTCTGCAGTGAATGTTCCAACCCCTGATCCAATGAGGACCAACGATGTAATTGCCGGAGCTAACGCTTCTTTGGCGAAACGGGTGAGCTCAGCGACTTCAGCTGACATCTGCGCAGGCTCTGATAACCACCCCAACCAACGACGTACCTGCGCTTTCTCGCGATCGCGTTCCACCCAGAGAGTCGCATCCTCCTGCCAGAGCCTCTTCCCAACATCATCTCGCTCTAATTCCGCCAGGGTCTCCCGCATTTTCGGTTCAAGGGCAGCGAGCTCCTTCCGGAAAATACACACCTTTTCTTCAATCGCCCCCAAGGTTGAACGATAGGAACCAGCGAATTCACTTACCCCCTGCCTCTCAAGCTGTTCCGCAGTCGCATCGAGCGAGATCCCAAGATCATCCAGCGCCTGCAATCGGCTGCGGGCAGTTGAGATATTCTCTGGTAGCGTCAACTCCAGTGTTCCATGATCCTTAAAAGCCTTGAGGGTTGCTTCAGAAAGTGTGTTTACGGTATCCGGTCCAATCAAATGATCGAAATAATATGGTTCAGGATATTCTGGGTTCTGCGTGCTCGTAGACGCCCAGAGAGGTCTCTGGACTTGTGCACCCCTTGTGGCGAGGGTTTGGAACCGTTCCCCTTGAAACGTCGCTACAAATTGCGCGTACGCAAGCTTGCTGTTGGCGACAGCTACTTTCCCGAGCAAGGAGGAGGCACGCTCTCCCTCTGCTTCGCCGCGCTGGACAATCTCCTTCAGCTGCTCGTCAATCGCAGCGTCGATTGGCGAAACGAAAAATGAGGCCACGGAGGCAACATGGTCGAGCGAACCGCCAGCATCGAGACGCCCTTCCAAGCCAATCATGTAGGCTTCCATTACCTCGATGTAGCGCCCAAGTGAGAAAATCAACGTTACATTTACATTGATACCAGCCTGAATGGAAGATTCAATCGCGGGTAGGCCGGCGAGTGTTGCCGGAATCTTAATCATCGCGTTAGGACGATTTATCGCATCCCATAGACGCCTCGCCTCTTCACTGGTCCTGTTTGTGTCATCGGCGAATTCGGGATTAACATCGATTGAGACGAAACCATCCCCACCGTTCGTGTGCTCGAAAAGCGGCAAGAAGGCATCTGCCGCGGCGCGGATATCATCAATTGCTAGTTGGTCGAAGATCCTTTCTGCTGCCCACCCTGCCTGGGCGAAACGGCGCAAATCGACCGAGTAATTTTCGCCCGACAAGATGTCACTTTCAAAAATGGTCGGATTGGAGGTTGCCCCGCGCAGTTCACCGGCAGCGACTCTATCAGCTAATTCACCAGAATCGAGCGAGTCCCTACGGATGTTATCCAGCCATAGGGACTGACCTAGTGAATGAACAGATTGGATCGGGCACATCGTCTGCTCCAGCAGGAGCTGTTTTACTTAATGTCTTACTCTACCGATTCAAGGCAAGCACTCCGGCTCCGTTACCAAACTCATGCTTGGAAACGTTTTCACTCGAGAAGCTAAAAACCACAGAGCCATGATTTTCCTGTTTAACAACCGGGCACATTCATGGCTTATTTGCCAGAGGCCTCGATCCGCGCCAGGACTCCCTGGGCTTTCTGGACAACATTATCCGCCGTTAATCCAAAGCGCTCGTAGAGTTCCTCGAATGGCGCTGATTCTCCAAAGTGATTGATGCCGATAATCGCTCCGTCACCACCAACCCATCGCTCCCATCCAAGCGTGATGCCGGCCTCAATCGCCACGCGAGCCCGAATCGCCCCCGGAAGCACCTGCTCGCGATATTCCGCGGTTTGAGCTTCAAACAACTCCCAAGAAGGGAACGAAACCAGGCGGATCGAAATGCCATCGCCCGCGAGCCTTGCACCTGCTTCAAGGATGATCTCGACCTCCGATCCCGACGCCATTAAGATGAGCTGTGGTGGTCCCTCCCCTAGATCTGCTAGGACATACGCACCCTTCTGTAAACCCTCAGCCGATTCGAATTTCGCCCGGTCTATTGTCGGCAGCGCTTGGCGGGTTAACGCCAGTGCCGTAGGTCCATCATCCCTTTCCAATGCTGACATCCAGGCTTGCGCGACCTCATTCGCATCCGCCGGTCGCAAAACGACCATATTGGGGATCGTACGCAGCGCGGTGAGCTGTTCAATGGGTTGATGCGTGGGTCCATCCTCTCCCAGACCAATCGAATCATGAGTGAAGACATAGATTACGCGCTGCTCCATTAACGCTGCCAGGCGGACCGACCCGCGCATGTAGTCGGAGAAAACCAGGAAGGTTCCACCAAAGGGGATGAGCCCGCCGTGTGAAGAAATGCCGTTCAGGATCGCCCCCATCCCATGTTCGCGCACGCCGAAATGCAGGTACCGCCCGCGGCGGTCATCCGCCGTGAATGACATCTCGCCCTTCAGCGCGGTCTTATTCGAGCCAGTCAGGTCAGCCGATCCGCCGATCAATTCTGGGATGATGGGCGCCAACGCGTTCAGGACCTTGCCTGATGAGGCGCGCGTTGCCATTCCTTTCGCGTCGGCATCAAAAACAGGAAGCCCTCCTCTCACCTCGGCGGGAAGAATTCCATTCAAAGTTCGATTAAATTGTGCGTACAGGTCAGGGTGTGCTTCTCCATAACTGGCCATCCTATCCTGCCAGGATTCGTACACCTTGAGATTGCGGTTTCCGCTGGCAAGGAAATGCTCGCGCACATCATCGGGAACGAGGAATGAAGGCTCTTGCGGCCAACCCAATTTGTCTTTGGCTCCTGCGAGCTCCTCTTCCCCCGGTGGTTCACCATGCGCAGCAGCTGTATCTTGTTTGGTCGGAAGACCGAAACCGATGTGGGAGCGCGTCACGATCAGTGAAGGACGATCATCCGCCTTCGCGGCTTCGATGGCGCGATCGAGCGCTTCCAGATCGTTGACATCCGCGACCTGCTCGACATGCCATCCGTATGCCTCGAAGCGTGCGGCGCGATCCTCGGTAAAGGTGATATCCGTGCTGCCATCGATACTGATCCGGTTGTCATCGTAAAGATAGATCAACCGGCCAAGTCGCAAATGTCCGGCAAGTGAGGCCGCCTCGGATGTGACGCCCTCCATCAAGTCACCGTCTGAAACAATGGCATAAATGAAGTGATCGACGACTGCGTACTCATCACGGTTGTAAAGCGCGGCGAGGTGTTCCGTGGCGATCGCCATGCCGACACCGGAGGAGAATCCTTGCCCGAGCGGGCCCGTCGTCATCTCCACTCCTGGTGTCAGCCCATGCTCTGGATGACCCGGAGTCTTGCTCCCCCACTGTCGAAATTGCTTGAGTTCTTCCAGTGGAAGATCGTATCCACTCAAGTGCAGCATGGCATACAGCAGCATGGAGCCATGCCCTGCGGAGAGGATGAAACGATCGCGGTCCGGCCATTGTGGATCTGCGGGGTTGTACTTCATATGTCGCGTATACAGCACATACGCAGCCGATGCCATCCCCATAGGGAGCCCTGGGTGACCGGAGTTGGCTTTCTGAACCGCGTCCGCGGCCAGGAAGCGTATAGTGTTTATCGCTTTATCGTGCAGTTCCTTTGTTGCCATCGATCGCTCCATTACTTATAGTTTTTTATTATGATACCTAAGACTAATCGAGATGGATGATAACAACCAATCCCACTTGCCACTATGAAGCGCAGCGAAACATCGGTCGAGTGGTCCCACCTGAGCGAAGTCGAAGGTCAGCGCTTGTTAAGTTTTGTTGTTATGTTCCACAGTGATGACTACATTTCCCTTTTTGCCCCCTTTTTCGACATACCTGTGAGCCTCGGCAATTTGGTCCAACGGATAGCGTCTATCGATGACCGTTTTTATCTTTCCCGCCTCTATAAGCTCTCTGAGGAATATTAAATCTTGAGCTGATGGGCTTGCTGTCTGCATAATTACTTTCTTGCTGCTTGTCATTCTGGTCAATGGCCCTCGAAGCATCTGTGACCCCAGAGGATTAGCTAAAAGATAGGTTCCGTTTTGCGTTATCGATCTTTCGCTCCGTGAAAACGAAACCGTGCCTACCACGTCAAAAATAACATCATAGACCTCACCGCTTTTGGTGAAATCATCTTGTGTGTAATCAATGACATGGTCTGCACCAATCGAGCGTAGCATGTCCAATTTCTCCGTGCTGTCCACACCAGTCACTTCAGCCCCGAAGTACTTGGCAAGCTGTATCGCAAAAGTACCGATACTTCCACCCGCACCATTGATTAAAATCTTTTGCCCGCTCTGGATATTTCCTTTCCTAAGAAAATGCAATGCATCTCGTCCCCCAAAAGGAACGGTGGCGGCTTCCTCATAGGTCATATTGGCCGGCTTTATTGCCACCCCCCCGTCCATCTCTCCAGGTTCTTCAGGCAGGCATATGTACTCTGCATTAGTGCCGAAATCCAATCCGGCAGATCCAAATACTTGGTCACCTTCTTTTAATCGTTTTACATCTTTGCCTACTGCTTCAATTTCACCGGCTAGCTCAGTCCCCAGGATGGAATTTTCTCTTGGTTTTAAGAAGCCCCGCCACAGGCGCATAGGGAGACTGAGGTAGATTGGGAATTTGAGACTTCGAAGTTCACAGTCCCCTGCTGTTACTGTTGTCGCATATATTCTTATCAGTACTTCATTGTCCTTGGGAGCAGGTTTTTCTACTTCTCTTAATTCAAGAACATCCGGTGGTCCGTATTTTGTCCATACAATTGCTTTCATAAATATTCAGCCAAGAACCCTTTTATCCGGTCAATTTTAATATGGTTCACTACAATCTACTCTGTAAGTTTGCAAAACCTAACATGCAATTTTATCCCCCCATGCTTTATTTAGACGATCCGAGAACTAATTTTCTTCTCACTACGCGGGTTATGTTGAAAGAGCGTGTTCAGCCACTGTTTCACCCGTGAAGGGTATTCGGATCTACTTGTACCTACGCCAAGAGGGAGTAGAGAAGGGAACACCTCATGAGTGAGGTAACAAGTACGAGATCAAGCATCTCTATCCTTGCGGACGATCCACCCCATAACCCAGAGAACCACGGCTATCAATAGGGCCGGTATCAAGGTGACGCCCATGCAAAGCAGCGACAACTGGGCCGCCCCGCGACCATAGAAAACCCAAATGAGCAGATTGCCGACGATCAAGACCAGGGCCAAACCGCCCAGAACAAGCCGAAATATGGTCCCGCTCGCGTACGCGCGCAGGTCCCGTCCTTCGGTTATTTTCTCAACTTTATTCGAATTCTCTTCTCGTGGAGCCAGTTTTCACCTCGCTTTGATGAGGCAGCTCGACCTCGTTAGGTCAATGTTGAATTCCCAGACTCCTGGGCTTTCCCAACCTCTGTCCAATTCACTCCCAGGAGCGCTTCCACAATCATCCGGGCATCCTCAAGTGGATCTTCTGGGAAAGGCAGCGTATGGTCGAGACTCACACGAGCCGCCAGTCGAGTTGCGGCAGAACGAATCGCATCCGGGGTACCAGCTTGCTGCGCTAACCATTGCAGCATTTCATAAGCATTCGCCTCGATTTCGCGCCCCTCGTTCAAGCTCCGAGTGAAGCTCACTGCCCAACCAGCAGCCCGCCGAGCGCAGACCCTCGCTCGCCCCTCATTGCCATCAACCCGTGCCCGATTGGCATCTTCTAATTCCTTGTGTATCGTCCGCTGGAGTGTAAGCAGATCGCCGCTTAAACTCTTTTGCATCGATCGTTCCCTTCTCGTGGATATGAACTCGTCGGCAATTCTCACCAGGGAGTTGAAATACTTCGCTAGGACCTCCCCCTAAATGGTAAGATGAGCGCAGGTTAAACGCCAGCTAAAGGAGACAGCAAATATGCGCTTTAAGGATAAGGTTGCCTTGGTAACAGGATCAGGCCGGGGGATCGGGCGGGCTATCGCCTTACGTCTAGCCGCAGACGGAACCGACATCATCGTGAACTTTTTCCGCAACCGGACCCCAGCGGAAGATACAGCCGAGGAAATCCGTGCCTTAGGGCGGAAGGCAGTCGTAATCAAAGCCAATGTCGGCGACTTGGAGGAGCTCGAAAACCTGTTTACTGGCGTCGAAGAAGCCTTCGGTGGCTTGGATTTTTTCATCAGCAACGCAGCCTCCGGATATAACCGTCCAGCATTGAAACAGAAGCCTAAGGGCTGGGAATGGACGATGAACATCAACGCTCGTTCGCTGCTCTTCGGCGCCCAACATGCAACGC
>SOJU01000099.1 GCA_004376465.1 Anaerolineales bacterium
TTGTGCTTTTCTCAGGGAAGGTACATTTATGCAAACTCAGCCCATCGGGGCAGGTGCAAATCATATCCATCATTGAGCCGGTGATCATGTTCAATGAATTGACGGCGATAGACGGTGGACCCAACCCTTTCACCGCGGTCGCGGTAGGAGCGTGTCTAACATGGAACATTGGCTATGATGACTTCCACTCTTTAGTCATGCGCTACCCTGACCCAGCTATTGGCATAGCGATGATGCGCGTGCTGGCGAGACGCACCAGGCATCTCATCGACCGCTGTGAGGACCTATCATTCCGATCCGTGCTTGCGCGGACAGCCAAGATACTTCTTGAAATGAGCGATAATGGTACAAATGCAATCGATCGCAGTGAGTATCCGATTAAAGATGTGGCAGCAAGTATAGCCACCGTACCGGAGACACTCAGTCGCTCCTTTAGCGTCCTCAGCGAACGCGGCTTGATAAACTGCACCCGAAAGAAAATCACTATCCTGCAGCCCATTGAACTATCTGTTGCCGCGCAACTAGAACCTTACCCTTTCAATAATTGCGCCCCTGAGCTTGACCGCCAGCATACCTGAGGCTTTTTCCTGCGGACCGGTAAACCCTGAATAGAGCAGTCGCAAGACCCAATATCCATAACGTAATACAATTTGCCCATTGTTAAAGACTATCAGCTAAAAATGTGGCAAACTTATTGTGAGCGGTATCACAAGTTGGCTTATTACCATAAAAATAATCCTTGGAGTAGTGATAATGAAAGCAATAACAAAACGATTTCAATATTTCTTCCTGTCGACCAAAGGATTGGCTCTGGTTGCCATTGCCCTGTTGTCCCTCGTCACCGCCATTTGGGGCACACTCTCCGGCCCATTGGCCGAGATGGGCATCAACGATATAACCGTCCGGGTGTTGGGCATGGATTTAGTGCCTGCCGAACGGGAAGGTCGCTTGATCATGCTATATCACAGCATCGCCATGACCGTGGTCGCTATTCAGGTGTATTTCATAACCGGCATCATGGCAATGAAAAAGCATGAGCGGGCAACGATTAACGCCACAGTGACCGTTGGTTATATGTTTGCGCTGATCTTCGGCATGCTGTTTGGTTATTTCGGACACAACTGGATTTACCATGGATTGTTTATTGCCGGCCAAACACTCATGTACTTCGGCGGGATACTTTTAGCAGCAGCATTATGGCCTTGGAAGAAGGAATACTACATCCAGGACCCGAAGTCAGAATACGCCCACACAAAAGGCGGAATGGACCTGGAACGAGCGGCTTTCTTCGCAATGGCCGTCACAACTTTGGGCTCAGCCTTACTGGGTGCGATCGCTGGCGCTAACTTCGGCAACGGCTTCGTGACATTCTTGGCCGAAGACACGGTCCGCGATCCGAACAAAGCAGTCCTGGCCCGGGCCGTCATCGGACATCTTCACATCATGGTCGCTCTTACAGGGGTAGCTATAACCCTGATTGTGGGCAAATGGTATGACTTCAAAGGCATCCTGCACAAGATCGCCATGCCGAGTATGATTTTTGGCTCAATCATTCTCGCTCTTGGCTGTGCTTTAATGATACCGGCCCAGTATTATGCCCACCTTATTATTTATGTCGGCTCGACATTCGTCTTGGTCGCGGGATTGCTCCTGGTTATCTACGGCTGGGGCAGGTTAGTCAGAGACCGTCTGGCAGAGCAAGGGATCGAAAAAGCATCCTTTGGCCAAAAATTCAAGGCCTTGTTCCATGACCCCGTGAAGTGGGGCGCAACCTGGCAAATGGTGTATATGAATTTCTGCGTCACCTTTGTTGGCCTCTTCATGGCCGCCAAATTGGATGATATTATTCGCCGCCTTCCACTGCGCGAAGAACGGATAACCCTGACCGGGCACTGGCATGTCCTTGCTGCGATTATCGCCACCATCATGCTCCTCTACTTCGTTGATCTTATGGGGCTGAAAGGAAAAGCACGCAAGTGGTTCGGATGGCTGGTGATTATCTCCTCGGACCTGGCGTTTGGGGCCGCAACTATCTTTGCACTGAAGCGATTGTTCGTCAGCGAGTCGGACCAACAACCTCTGGTGGACACCCTTGATCTACTTACCGAGATTGGACTAGGACTCCTGCTGATCGTCATCGCCGCCTTCCTGGTTTGGAGGCTGATTGATCTTTTCAAGAAAAATGGCCGCTGGGCGAAAGAACTGTCCGAAGTGGACCTATAGATAACTGAGAGAAGGAATATATCCAACTTGCATCTAATTCTGGGCGAGGAGATACCCTAATGAAACGTACATTTTTCTTCCTTTTGTTTGTCACATTATTGACGGCGGGCTGCGCATCTTCCACGGTTGAAGCTACCCCTCCGCCGCAGATCGATACCGGTGTCGATCCGGATAGTTGGGCGCTCATTCCCGCTGGCGAGTTTCTTGCGGACTTCACCAATGAAGAAATCTTGGTGGATTACGACTATCAAATGATGGTTACCGATGTGACCAACGCTCAATTCGCCGATTTCCTCAACGCGGCGTTGAAGGACGGGACTATCAAAATAGTGGGCGATGAAATCATGGGGTATTATCCGGGCGATATATTCCGCGAGTACCGGCACGAAGAAGAATACGCCGCTGGAGATTATCCACTCATGCCGTTGGACGAAGAAGCTGCTCTGAGACTGGATTTCGACGGGACGACGTTTACCGCCAAACCTGGCTATGAGAACCACCCCATGGTTATGGTCACCTGGTTTGGAGCCAATGCGTATTGCCAATACTACGATGGACGTCTGCCCTCGGCAATTGAGTGGGAAAAAGCAGCCCGCGGCGCCGACGGACGACCTTTTCCATGGGGCAACGAAGCCCAACAAACCAACGCCAACTACTATCACAGCAATGACCCGTTCGAGGATGTGATCGGTCGAATGGGCGACACAACCCCGGTGGGTTTTTACAACGGCCAGACGCATCTCGGCTTCGAAACGGAAGATTCCCCCAGCCCCTATGGTCTATACGACATGGCTGGAAACGTTTATCAATGGGTCGGCGATGTAATCCCTTACCAGCATTATCGCTTGCTGCTGGGCGGCGCCAAGGATGTGTACGCCGTCAGGATTCGGGTTTGGGTATCCAACAATGTGGAGCCGGTTTATTTCAGCCCCAACGCTGGGTTCCGCTGCGCACAGGACTAGTGTTCGTGATCTGAGGAAAGTGGGTTGCTGGCGGGTGAGATCAACATCCGCCCGCAATCCCTAAATGAGAAACAAAAAAACACAAGAAAAGACAATGACCTACTTAAAAACTGCTAATCAATCAATATTGAAAACACTGACCGCGAAAATCCGCCTTTACTGGCAGATGACCAAAATCCTTCAAACCGGTCTGCTGCTCTCCACCGGGTTGGCGGGATACATGAGCGCTCGCTGCCCAGTCCAGACCTGGCAAACGCTGCTCGCGTTGACTGGCAGCCTCTTTCTGGCGATCAGCGGCAGCACGGTCTTCAATATGGTCTACGATCGAGACATCGACGCCCGAATGCCGCGCACTCAAAAACGCCCACTCCCCAGCGGTAAGGTCGGCGTGGCAGAGGCGCTTGTTCTGGGCAGCGTGTTAAGTGTCATCGGCATCGGGTGGGCCGCCTTCCTATCACCGCTTTATGGCTTGATCGTGTTCGCCGGTCTGTTCTTCGATGTCGTCGTGTATACAATTTGGCTCAAACGCCGCACGCCATGGTCGATCATCTGGGGGGGAATCGCCGGGGGGATGCCGGCTCTCGCCGGCCGCGCTCTTGGCTTAGGAGCGATCGATTGGGTAGGATTGATGTTTGCGCTGGCAGTGCTGCTATGGATCCCCACCCACATCATGACCTTCAGCCTGCGGTACCGTGAGGGCTATGCAAAAGCTGGCGTTCCCACCTTCCCTTCAGCCTATGGGGAGCGAACTACGGGCATCATCATCGCCCTGTCGAGCATCGCCACCGCGATCGCCATGGCATTCGCCGCGTACGGGATCGGGATAACATGGGGCTATATGAGATTACTCATCATCCTCAGCTGCGGCTTGCTTGCCTTAGCCATCAGCAGCATGGTACATCCCTCGTTTAAAATGAATTTTAGTCTCTTCAAATTCGCTTCTCTATATATGCTGAGTTCAATGCTTTTGGTTGTCCTCGGCGTCCTGTAATGAAGAGGATCACCCCGCTAGACAGAATTGCTCTCCTGATTACCGGTTTACTCGCTGCATACCTGATCGTGATGGGAGTTGAGGGTCTCCCCGTCCTGGCCACATGGGCATATAGCATCGCGTTCGGCGTGCTGTTGATTGCCAGTCTGCTCATGATCATCAACGGCTTCGATGTTCTTGACAGCCCTTGGGTCGTCATCATCGCCGCCATCATCCCCTTAAGCCTTTCGCTCGGCATGGTTATCGAAAACCTTCCCCCGGACTGGCATCTGGCTTATCTCGTCTTCGTTGTGATCGGCTTCCTCGCCATCCTGCTGACGCGCTTTCTCGTCCCTGAACGTGCGGCGACGATCGTGCTTGCCGTCGTGCACGGCATCGCCGGGCTCTTAATCGTCGGCTTGCCCATTGCTCTCGTGCTGCAGGGCGTAAAGGCACCGATATATTTATTCATGAGCGTGGGCGGAGCGCTGATCGGAATCGGCGGCCTGCTGCTCGCTTTCCTGAAGACCGGCAAACCCATCCTCTCCGCCGAGAAAATCTTAACTCTCCTTCCCTGGATTCTACTCCTGATGAGCGCGGCATTCGTGCTCGGACTGGGCGCTTAAGCTTTGTCTCGCCTCGAACGTTTTAAGCCAGCCGCAAGTAAGGCGTGGCTTATCGCCTCAGCCGGTATTATGTGGAGCGGTGTTGGCTTAATGCTCTGCAACCTGGCTTATGGCTGGCTGCGACCCGTAGCGTTTCCTCAGGTTTTATGGATGACTCTGGCTGGAGTCCTGCTCGCTTCAGCCATCTTCTACTTCGGTTTCAGCAAGCTCGCCAAGAAGAACATCCGGCGGATTACCGACATGGTCGGAGATAAGATCTGCATATTCGCTTTCCAGGAATGGACGAGTTATCCCCTCATTGTCGTTATGATTGGATTGGGACTCTCGCTCCGAATTTTGTTACCCATACCAAAACCGTACCTGGCGATCCTCTATATCGGCATTGGCGGCGGTTTATTCCTGGCTAGTTTGTGTTACTACAAACATCTTCTGCGCCCCCAAGACCACGTTAGCTCCTCCTAAATGTACGTTTTCCTGCTCTCCCTCACTTATTCGGGTGACCAAGCCGAATTAAGTCACACAGCTACACCCGGCTCCCGTTTAGGTAATCAATACTTGACGCTCGGCAAATACACGCACCGTCGTTTGTGATAAGCTGAACAATGTGGAGGGTTTGTTGCCTTTGCACGCATCGTGCTTGTGTAATTTGTTCCGAGAAGCTCGAAACAGGGTATGAAAACGAGATCCTCCATTCAGCTCAGTAGTGTTTTATCACTCTTGGTTTTTCGGTTGGAGGAGAACTCTCGTAAATACCGGTTTTTTTACTTGTTTGCCTCGGTTAATTGAGTTCTTGCTCTGACCAAACAAAATCGCGCTTTAAAGCGCTAATGATTAAGGAGGGTGAAGAAAATCAGTAGAGCTATGCAACAAAGGTCTTACGTAAAAAACCGGTTTTTAACAAATTACGAAGAGGAAAAGAGGAGAATGCAATGCTCAAGAAACCAACGTTTTCTCTCGTCGTAATTGGCGCCTTGCTCTTGTTGGTGCTGGCTATCGGTGCTTGTGCACCTGCTGCGACGCCAGAGCCACCTCCACCGCCGCCAACCGACGTACCGCCACCGCCCCCTCCAACAGCGACTCCAGCGCCAGATCATTCTGCATTTGAAGCTGCTGTTGCAGGCAATGCGCACAATCAGTACGATATCGGTCATGGACCGAACACGTGGTGCACTCGCTGTCACTCCCCCCAGAACTGGGATCCGGAAGCTGTCCAGGGACCTGGGGAAGGCGAATGCTTCACGTGCAAATTCCCACATTTAGAAGAGATGAGTGTGGCCTCAGGGAATCCTTTCGTTCCCGAAGAGGAGTGGGTCGGCATGCCTTGCGAAACCTGTCACGTAGTTGATGGAAACGGATACGTCACTCCTGGGATCGCCTGGCTCAATCCGGTCTCGATGGATTACGTTGCAGTAAGCAATTCAACAGAGTTGTGTGAGAAATGCCACGTAACCACCACCGGCAACGCCTTCGGCTCTGCTGTGGATCATAAGGTAACTCTTGGCGGAAGCGCCCACCTCAACTATGGTGGTTTCCTCGGGGAAGTACCCCCGCCCAGCTACTGCGCCGATTGCCATGACCCACACACGCTCGCACCACCACAATGTGTCGACTGCCACGAAGACGTGACGACTTCAGACACCCACATGAAGGGTTATAACGCCCTTATGCTAGACAAGCTGACCTGTATGGCTTGTCACGATGCCTCCGGCTTGGATGTAGGACCTCCACCGGATGGTGAGGGTGGTCCATGGGTAACCCAGGAAACCTCTGTTGGGCGTGCTGGACCGACCACGGAATTTGTGCTCTCGCACAGCATCGTCTACACGGTCGCTTGCGACCGCTGCCACTTCGAAGAGAATACCTTCGAATTGACCGTCTTTACCGCAGATGGTTCCGTACCAGCGCCTCCAGCAGAAGATTAGCCGGGGCAGGTTATACCATCGGAGCTCGAAACATTCCGCGACATCATCCTATCAAAACCAATGCGGAATGGACCGTCTTCCTGGCTGACAATTGCGCCGGGAAGGTGAAGGTAAACGGTATCCTGTGGGGTGAGGAGACTCCTCACCCCACAGGTATATAAACTAGAATCTAAGGACCGTAGGTTTTAAAAAAATGGATAGAAGAATGTCTCTCTTTTCAATAATCTCTGACCGGGGCCAGAACTCTCGTGGTCTGAATGCTCGGGCGATGACGCAATTCTTCACCCAATGCTTGATTCTATTATTCCTGATCGGCGGATTAGCAGCCTGCCAGTCTTCTGACTCTCCTACAGCTTCCTCGCCTGACGCCCAGGCCACACAACCATCTGGGGGTGGAGAAGCAACAAGCGAAGACCCTGTAGATGAACAGGAGACACCTTCAGCGAGCGAAATCGAACAAGCCTGGCAGTCCAGCCCTCATGCGGATACGTATGTCGAAGGGGACAACAACGTTTGCGCTCGCTGCCATGCACCCGCCGTCTTCGTTCCATCCATAGACGATATCTCAGAATCATGTTTGGTTTGCAAATTCGAGATAGCTCCCCCGCCTGCCACCATCGCTCAGGAAGAGTGGACCAATATCGAATGTAATGTTTGCCATCTTGTCAATAAAAATGACGAGGTTGAGCCTGAATACGCCTGGCTTTTATTCCTGCTAATCAATGAATATGAGCAGGTGGATTCGTCCACAGAATTGTGCGGAAAGTGCCACAATGATCCTGATCTCAATCAGCCCGGTCATACAACTGTTGTCGTGGGCGGAGCACATGCAGATTATTCCTGCACGGACTGTCACGACGCCCACAGCACGATAGCATCATGCGGCGCTGCTGGATGTCACGACGACATGGGCGCGGATATTCCCGGGCACGACGAAGCGCACGAGTCGGTATCCTGCGTGGCTTGCCACGACGCCGGCGATATGGCGATCGGCCCAGACGAGGATCTAGGCACCTGGACCACATTCCTACCTCCGGATTCGGAAGGGGTTTCCTACCCCTTCACCTCTCACAACACTCAACTAGAGGCCAGTTGTGACCGCTGCCATTATCCCAATAACCCCTGGGGTTTTTCGGAGGATGTTAAGTAGCGATTAGAGGACACAAGCGCTCGGCTAACCACCATGGCGATGGAATTATCCGGGGCAATTGAAGATTTTATGAAAGCGGAAGACAGTTTTCGTCCCGGGTTCGATATCGAGTGATTGCCGCTCACGCTAGGAAACTGGAACTTCTGACGCAGCACATCAACAGTGGAATTCCGAGCGGTTTTCACGAATTGACCGTTCATAACAAACCAAGTATCTCAAACTAAATATCATCGATGCATACAGGAGAAAAGAGATGAGAACCTCAACTGGAAAAACCCTTAGGATCATCGCCATCATCTTCATGGGCCTCACCGCGGCGATGAACATCGTCAGCGGCGTCGGCACCAGCTGCGCCGCGTTCTTAACCAAGCAATACCCACCGTTCTGGGACATACTAGTAGCGGAACTCCAGTGGTTGTGGCAGTCCTTCGTCTTTGTGACTCTTCTGGTCGGCCTCGCCGGGATCTGGTCAGTTGTCCAACTCGTGCGTGGCAAGAGTAACGCCTACCGCAACGCCATGATCCTATTAATCCTGGGAACGATAGTGAATGGAATCCACGTATATTATTCCCAGACCATACTCGGAAGCGTTATCCCTATAGCCATAACCCTCCTAACCAACGTCATCACCCTGGTGCTTTTTATCATTTTTGGGACACCCGGGTTGCGCGATCAGATCATGTTCGATGGTGAGGGCGATCCCATATCTGGGGCGACCGCCAGCGGATTAACGGCGATCCTCGTCGGGATGATTCTCCTCTCGACTTCGTCCTGGGCCGGGCCTTCGCATACATTTGCTGATGGGGTGAACCTGGTCCATGTCCTGCGAATACCCCTCCTCGCCGGAGGCTCCATTTTAACGATGGGCGGCCTGGCCACATTGCTGTGGACCGCGCTGGATATTACCTTCCCAAGGGAGATACGGCGCTCTGCAGAGGATAAAAAGCAATAACGCCAGACAGAAACTGCGATCTGACACAGCTACACTTTCATAAGGACCAACCCCCGCCCGCGCTTGTCGATATTAAACAGCAAAGGGTGGGGGTTGCTTAATTTTTCTGACCCCATGATGCAGCCTGCGTACGAATTCCTCAAGCGCTGGCAATTAGGTCAGCGATCCGGAAAGCGACCGGCATCTGCGCCGGTCGCCCAGACGGATCCTCTCGTCGCCACGCAGCATCTGTTGTGGTGAATTCAGCAGGTCTGTTGGATAGAGGTTGAAGCTGTCTCTCAAGTGGGCTGTCAATCAGGTTTGGACGATCGCCCTTCGCCCAAATTGAATAAACTCAGCAACGCGAAAGCCCCCGCACCGAAAAAACCAATCAGCGCTGGACCGATCAATCCCATCTGCAGCGCGGCCAGCGTGTTACCGGCCACCGAGCTGGCATAAAAACCAGAAGCGAGCATCAGGAAGCTTTGATCGGATGTTTCACGCACCTTATGCGCCTGACGTCCCGATAGCCATTGATAAAGGATGAAGATGGTGAATGTCGTGACCAGCCAGCCCAGATAATTATGCAGCGGCACACCGAAATATGCGCCGTCGACCTCCCAGACCCAGTGGCCCATCTGCACCATGATTGGATCTATCACCAGGTCCCAGGCCGTCATGACCACCGCGGCTAGAGCCGCAACGCGCAAGCCGTGCCAATGGTCTTCTGCTGATCGATGACCCAGGATGGTTTCAGCGATCACGAGCGATGGATAACTTACCATGAACCACGCAAACGGGATTAAGTAGGGAACCAGGCCCAGGAAGCGGGGGCCAAGCTGGTCCGTGTAGTGATAGGGACCATAAATCCACCCTGTTGCAACCCCAACGCTTTCAAAAAGCAGGCTCACAGTGTAGGTCAATGCGAATAGGATGAAAGTATTGCGCCAGCCGATATAGGTCAATGCATGGGTGATGGCAAAAGCTGTGGCGATCAATGTGAGCAAGGGAACGGAGTACCCGTGTACTCTCGGAAAGCCGAGCAGTGGTCCGAGGCTGGCGTATGCAGTAAATACAGCGTAGAGAACAAGCAGGCTTATCGCCGCGATTCGTAGTGGGCGCATTCTCAGACCACTCTTTCGATAGCGTTTCAAACCATCTAACTACGTTCGTTCTCCCGACCAATCACGCCTGCCCCGCTTCGATCTCATCCAGCAGCGCTTCATCCTGCCGCAGGCTGCGAAAGCGCAAGATGATGTTGACGATGTAAAGGCCGATTGTCCCGAGGATTACGGCATAGCCGGCGATCATATAATTCAAGGTGTCCGCTGGTCCTTCCTGAAACATCATAGTGTCTGCTCCTGTTGTATTCTCTGTACTTCTCGTGTCCTCATTCGCCTGGATGGCTATGTGCGTGGGTTTCTGGTTTTCTCAGGACGAGAGGGCAGTTAGCTTGCGCTCCTCGATCTTCTCCTTCTGCTGCTGCAGCCGCAGTCGATACCAGAGCAAGGTGATATAGATCAGCGTAAATGTGAATAGGCTAAAGAAGAATGCCACCCGCATTTCCGCGTTCATGTCGAAGGCGCCCAACGCCGTGGGGTCGGAGCTCCCAACGACGACAGGGTGGATCGTGCGAAAGATGCGGATCGAGGCGAAGGTAATCGGTACGCTGATGAAGCCCACGATGCCATACACAGCGCCAAAGCGGGCACGCCGATCGGGGTCTTCAATCCCCTGCCGCAGCATGATGTAGGCGATATAGATCAACAGCATGATCGTCGCCGTTACGAGCCGTGGATCCCAGGTCCACCAGGTATTCCAGATCGGCCGGGCCCAAATCGAGCCTGTCACGATATTAATAAAGGTGAAGACAACGCCAATTTCTACCGACGCTACAGCAATCCGATCCCAGCGTTGTTCACCGCGAGCCAGATAAATCCCCCCGACGATGGCTGTGACGAGAAACGCAAGCGCTCCCACCCATCCTGCGGCGACGTGAAAATAAAACACACGCTGCACATCGCCCATGATCGCCTCTTGAGGCGCCCAGATGAGCACGAGGTACAATGCGACGATGAATACTGCGCTGGTCAACCATGTCAACACTTTTAGAGCTTTAGGCGTGCGTTCCATGACATTCCTCCACTGATGCTACTTCGCCGTCCAGCGACCTGGACATAAAATCGTCTTTGTTTCAAGACATTACCCACACAGGGTTGCTCTCTTATTCCTCGACGATGAAGTCAAAGACCATGAAGGCGACGGCGATGAAGATTACGTCGTAGGCAATCATTACATTTATCCAGGGCATGATCTCCGCCATCTCAAAACCCATGAGAAAGCCATTGCTCGCCTTTACAGCCGCGAGCAGAAGCGGGATCAGCACCGGGAAAAGCAGTATTGGCAGCAGCACATCCCGCGTGCGCGCCTGGACAGCCATCGATGCCAACAGCGTGCCAACCGCAGTATAGCCTATCGATCCAAGAAGGATCACAAGGATCAAGCCCGGTTGAAAGAGATTTACATTATAAAGCACGCTATACATCGGCAGGATGATCGCTTCGACAATAAGCATGAAGAATAAGTTACCGATCGCTTTTCCAAAAAATATAGCGTTGCGGTCCACCGGCGCAAGCAGCAGACCGTCGAGACAGCCGCGGTCCTTCTCAATCGCCATCGAGCGGTTGAGCCCCAGGGTGCCTGCAAAAGCGAAGGTGACCCAAAGCACGCCCGAGGTGACGGCCTCGCGGGTGCGAATATCCAATTCGAGGGCGAAGTTGAAGATCAGGATCACCAGCGCGGAAAAAACCAGCATCGCCCCAATCAATTCGCGGCTTCGGAACTCGGCGGCGAGGTCCTTCCAGACGATGGCAGCGATCGAGCGCAGATACGCCCGCAGCGAACCATCCGCTCTGGTTTCGATCTTCTGCACAACAAGATCCGTCGTTGGAGGCATTTCAGACACGGGTCACCGCTCGATAAAGTTCTGTGAGTTGTATGGGGTCGAGAGCGTCAGTGCTCTCGGATGCAGTGATGATCCCTTTCGAGAGAATGTCCACCCGATCTGCAAGATCGGCAGCCCGGGAGATGTCGTGAGAGGTCATGACCACCGTTCGACCTGTGGAGGCGATCTCTCGTAGGACCTGATCCAACATCGCCGCGGCTTCTTGATCGAGACCGGTATGCGGCTCATCAAAAAGCAGGATATCGGGTCGATGAAGGATTGCACGGCCGATCGCCAGGCGCTGTTGCATCCCACGCGAGAATTGACGCACCAGATCTCGCCGGCGAGGGTTGAGACCTATCAGATGCAGCACCTCATCTATCCGCCGGTCAAGCTCACCAACGCCATACATCCAACCATAAAAGCGCAGGTTCTGCTCAGCGGACAGATCACCGTACAGTAAAGGTTGATGGGATACAACGCCCAGCCGCCGTCGGACAGCTGCAGCTTCTGCTGGTAGTTGATGACCGGCCACAATCACCTCGCCCATTTTGGGGCGGGAGAGGGTGGCAAGGATGCGCAGAAAAGTCGTCTTCCCGGCTCCGTTAGGGCCCAACAAAGCGACGAACTCGCCTTTCGAAACCTGAAAATCCAAGCCGCGTAGAACGGGTTTTGGACCGAACGTCTTTACCAGACGCCTAACCTTAATCATGCTCCGCCGCCGACTCAAGGAGTGCTTTTAAGGTACGCTTGAGCTCCATACGACGTTCCTTGTAGGCCGTTTCTGTGACCTCTCCTGCCTCAAAACTATCATCTAACGCGGCGATTGCTCGCATCAGCGCTTCGCTATCGCGGGGTTCCTCTGGCGCGGTTTTATCGTCGTAGTCAACGGTTGACTCCTGTCCTTGCGACCACTTCCACCAAATAAAGAAGAGGGCGATTAGGGTTAGGCCCAATGCAGTGCCACCGACGATGAGATTGGTTGTCGAAGAAGAATCCGTCTGTGCAGGGTGCCTGCCCGAGAGGCGCAATTCCAGTACTTCGCCCCGTTCAAGCGGTTCCATCCTGTAACTTTCCATGACCAACCCGCCCATATCGCGCGCGCCCACTTCGCTCAACCCCTCACCACTAATGGATGGGGGGCCCTGCGTCTTCAAAATGACGATCGCTTCAACTGGGTAGTCTACGGGCTGCTGATACTCCAGGCTGCGTTCATAGGGCAGCGTGAAACTAAAGTAGATCTCTACTGCCTCCCCAGGAATGAACGCCTCGTGCATCACAAAGCCGTCCGCGTCTTCTGTGAAACGCATCAACTCGGTCGAATCAGCGAAATACAGATTACTAAAACCTTTCGGCAACGGCACCCGAATATCATTAACCCCATCTGGTTCAGCAATCGTTCGGTCGCCGGTATTCGTCATGAGCAGTAATTCGGAAACTTCAACCACACCTTCGATGGAGTAATCGAAGATCAAATGCAATCGGTCTACAACGAGCAGGCTGTCATCCGTTGTGGTTTCGAAAACCGTTAAGGGAAGTTCAAGTGAGAGGTTGTCCTCCAGCATATGTCCTGCAGTGTTGAAATACCGCACCCCTTGATACTCCGTTAATGCACCAAAGAAACGGTCAGGGACGATCTCCAAATCCTGGACTTCAAACTTGCCGTCGGCATCGACCGGGATTTCCTCTTCGAATACCAGTTGATTCCCATCGAAGGCAATAAATGTAACCATCAAGCCGTGCGGGAGATCCGCTCCCTCCGTTCCATTTTCGATTGAACCGTAGACAACCCCATTGCTCACGTCAGAGATTGGTCCCGCTGTTGCTGTTTCCTCGCTAAACGCGAGTGTGCGCACATAAGCTGCTGCGGCAAAGCGTTCGCTTTCGCTAAGTGCTCCCTCCAGCGCAGGCATCGAGCCTACACCCTCGGTAATCACTTCGTAAAAATCATCGAGCGAGTTATTGGTGAATAGCGCCACATCTCGCAGGTCCACATCAGGCGCCAGGGCTTCCCCGCGCTCACCATGGCAGTCGACACAAATCTCTTGATAAACAACCGCACCCTGCTCGAGTTGGTCTGACGAAACGCTCAGTGATAGCGCGTAGGCGACAACATCCCAGCGCTGCGTATCGGTCAAATTCACGAAGGGAGGCATGAGCCGCTCCATCCTTCCCTGTGTGACGGTAAGATACCAATCGGAAGGCAGCACGCTAGAGGCGAATTCAGGATCTCCTAACAGAGGAGGCCGGACATCCAGATTCGCGGACATCGAGCCCTCCCCCAACCCTGCGGAGCCATGGCAGGGCTCACAGTTTTCCAGATAAATTTGCTCCCCCTGGTTCGGATCCGGTGGCGTCTCCGGGGTTGAGCGCTCTTCCACCTTTGTTGCCTGTGTCTCTGGTGCGGGGCGCTGCTGCGTCGCTTGAGGTATTTGTTCAGCAGCCTGGCGAGTCGCCAGCTCCGGGGGCGGGGTGACATCCTCGGAGAGTGAACATCCTGTCACTACGAGAAGGATACTTAGGAATAGGAAGACATTTCGTTTCACGCTTGCCCCTCCGCTTCAGCCAGCGTGTTACCGCAGCGAATGCAGAATAAATCATCCGCCTTAACTTCAGACCCACAGGAGGGACAGAAGCCACCGTCCCCATCTTCCTTCTCGCTCCTGATCTGAGCTATGGCTGCTTCGATCTCGTCGTCTATTTCGTTCCCTTCAGGGGACACATCACCACCTGCTTTCAGGATATCGATCCGACTTAAGATCCCCGCTCCTTCTTTCATCAGGGCTTGCCGCTGCTCCCGGTAATCCTTCTCCAGGATCTTCCCGGTATTGAAGTCCATTTCCAGCTCCTGCAGACTATTCAGCACTCGATCGCGGCCGGCTTGAAGCTCAGAGGACAGCCGTTCCGTATCGGTTACGCCCTTACCTCGATGCTGTATTAAGGGGAGGGCGACAAACGCTACCGTCAGCAGCGTCAACGCCAGCCCAGCGAGTATCGAGCCTATATCCATAGTTGTACCTTCTCCTCGTTCATCTCACCTCGTCCCATTACTGCGCGCCTTGATCCGCCTATTTCGTGATGGGAAACGTGCAATCCTCAAAGCGACTTTCATTTATGCTCAGCCATCACCGTTTCGATTTGATTGACGATCTCGTCAAGCGATAAATAGGGTCCAATCTTCACAGCTGCCAATCGACCATCAGGGCCGATGATGTAAGTCTCCGGTACACCGAGCATGCGGAATGCCTGCGAGATTCGTGTCCCCAGATCGGGACCATTCGGGTATGTAATTCCAAATTTCGCCAGGTAGGCGCGGGCTTCAGTTTCCGTATCCACGTAGTCCACACCCAGAAAAACTACACCCTGATCCTTGTACAGCTGGTATGCCTGTTCCAATTCAACAGCCTCTTGCTCGCAAGGTTTGCACCAGGACGCCCAGAAATTGACGACAACAATCTGACCACGGAGATCGGCGAAGTCGATCTCGTCTCCGTCGAAAGTACTCAGGACCAAATTGGGAACACGATCTCCAACCCTGATAGAACCTCGTTGGGAGCGAACTAAACCTATGCCCAGGACGGCTAGAAGCCCCAGAACGAACACCCACACGAGCACAACGCCCCATTTCGGCCGCGGTGTTTTCCCGGGTGATTCTTCGTTATTCTCAGTTGTTGAGTTATCGATAATTTCCATACGGCAAACCCTCGCTCTTATTCATCCCGCCGGCGCAGTTCCTGCTCCAATTGGGCAATATAGGGATCCTCACTCTCTACAGTCACACCCTTACCCTTGGGCGTAGGTGGCTCAACCTTCCAGGCCCGCATAACCATGAATAGGATGAATGCTCCGATTGCGAACAAGACCGGGGGCAGGATGTAAACAAGTGCATTGAAACCCTCCGCTGGCGGTTCGGCCAACACCCGTGGCCCATACTGGTCGACGAAGTAGTCTTTGATCTGATCATCGCTCCAGCCCAACACCAGCTTCTCGCGGATGGTGGCTCGCCACTGTTCGCATGCTTGCGTCGGACATACGTCCAACGGAATGTTTTCACACACCGGGCAATAGAGCTCACGGGCGATGACGTTGACATCATCGTCGGTAGGACCGCCGTCTTGTGCGAAAGCGGGAAGTGCGAACACCTGTGAGAGCAGAATAAATCCCAGTGTCATTCCCATCACCGTTTGAAGCTTACGCATTACTAAACCTCTCCTCACGTTCGGGTGCTCTTTGATGCGGACGGCGTTTTGTTCGCCCGCCTCCGACCACTGATGACCCAAACCGCCACGATGGTTCCAATGCTGAATACAACGCCACCGATCCAGATTAAATTGACCAGCGGGTTATGGTAAACCTTGAAGGTCGCATCGCTCTGGGAATCCGGGTCCAAACCCACCAGGATCACATAGAAATCGTCCGCCAGCGTGGAACGCGTCCCTGGTATGGTCACCGCTTGTTGAGAGTCGTAATAGTAATCCTTGCGCGGGTATAGTTCGTCCACAAGTTTCCCGTCTTGATAAACAGAGACGACGGCTCGGGCGACGTTGCGGCCATCGTTAGTGTCAAATACCGCAATGTCGTCATAGGTCATCACGTAGCGTCCGAGCGTAACTTGCTCACCCTTAGAAAGCGTTGCTTGAGTCTCAGTCTGGTATACCTCAATTCCGATGATGCCAAACGCCATCAGAACCACACCAAGATGGATAATATAGCCCCCATAGCGTCGGGGATTTCTCCCCACCAGACGCCATAAAGCCAGCGGTAGGTTTTCGCCGTGCTGCCGTCGGCGCGCCATTACCCCTCGCCAGAATTCGTACAGCGTTACAAATGCAACTAATGACGCCGCCGTATACCCCAGGAGGGCTGTCGGATTGTGAATCCCGCCGAAATACAGGGTGATGGGAACCAGCAGAGAGACGAGAGCGGGCTTCCACAGTGCTCGCCCGATCGTCTTCCAGGTGCTGCTTGCATATGCGGAAAGAGGGGCGATAGCCATCAAGATTAGCAGCCCAAGACCGAGCGGTCCATTTGCCCGCTCGTAGAAGGGCGGGCCAACCGTGATTTTCTGACCCGTTACCAATTCGGATATCAGCGGGAAAATCACACCCCAGAAGCTAACTGCCAGGATACCCATGAAGAGAAAGTTGTTCAGCAGAAAGAGCGCCTCGCGTGAGAACACCGAAGTTAGGAAATTTTCGCCCTTCAGCATCTCCCAACGGTTAATCAACAGGCTGAGTGAAACGATAAATGTGACCCCGATGAAAACGAAAAACATCGGCCCGATGGCGGACTTGGCGAAAGCATGCACAGAGGAGAGCACACCGGATCGGGAGAGAAACGTTCCGAAGAGCACTAGAGCGTAGGTTAAAATGATCAGCACCACATTCCAGTGCTTGAGCATGCCTCTCTTCTCTTGGACCATTACAGAGTGCAAGAAGGCCGTCCCCGCGAGCCATGGCAATAAGGCGGCGATTTCCACCGGGTCCCAACCCCAGTAGCCACCCCAGCCGAGCACGTCGTAAGCCCAACGTCCGCCCAGTATTAGCCCAAGCGAGAGGAAGATCCAGGCAACCAGCGTCCAGCGGCGGGTGATGCGTATCCAGCGGTCGTCGCTGCGACGAGTGATCAACGCGGCCATCGCGAAGGCGTAGGGGATTACGTAGGCGACAAACCCCAGATAAAGCGCCGGGGGGTGGATGATCATACCCGGGTGGCGCAGAAGAGGATTCAAACCCCGACCGTCAGGCGGATTGAGCGGAACAGCGCCCGTAGGCTGCAGCATCGCCGTCACCTGCTGTCCATCCGCAGAAAGCCACAATCGAGCAAAGGGATTCTCAAAGAAGACCACCAGGCTGAGGAAGAAAGCCAGGGTGATCATCGTGACCATGATGAACCAAGGAAGCAGTTCGCGATCACGATCCCACTTGCGCAAGCTGGCAGCGCTTGTAAACGCCGCCATTAGCCACGCCCAGAAGACCAGAGAACCCTCTTGTCCACCCCATAGGGCGGTCACTTTCAAGTAAGTGGGCATGGAATTGCTCGTCACCGAGGCCACAAAGCCAATCTCGTAGTGACCCGTAGCGAGCAGCCATATGATGGCTGCTGAGGCGATGGTTAATAGCGGCCAGGTCAATAGCATTGCGTAACGGCCGCTCTCCACGAATTCCGGCTTGCGCTTTAACGCGCCGTATGCTGCTGCACCCGCGCCATATAGCGAAGCCAAGAAAGTAAGTACCAGCACATAATAACCAATGTTCGCAACCACGTTTTGTCTCTCCTCTTAAGACATAAGTTTAACTATACGTAAGGCAACACTCACCATGAGGAAACTAGCACCGCAGGGGGTAGATTTATCCGTCTTCGGCTTGCAAGGGGACATCACCTTCATAGCGGGTGGGGCACTTGAGAAGTAATTCATCAGCATGGAAGATGCCGTCCTCGCCCATTCTGCCCGTTACAATCGCCTGGGCTTCATCACGGAGCAGATCCGGCATGACACCGATGTATTCCACCTCTAGCCGTGTGGCTCGCGGATCTTCCAACGCAATGTGCAGCGCCTCGGCCAGTCCGCCTGCTTTCTCAATCTCATCCAGATCCGCGGGCACGTTGGCTATTGTGAAACGAAGCGTTAGATTCTTGACATCGTACTGAATCGTGTCGCCATCTACGACGCCAGAGATCTTAATATCCCGATCTCCTAAGTCATCACCCCTGGCAAATAATTCGTCAATCGTCAAATAATATTGCGCGGCTGCTTGAGTCGAGGAGGCAATCAAATACACAATCGCCGCGACGATCAAGAAACCACCCAGGAGAAATTTGCCTTGACCAGTACGTTTTTTGGTTACTTCGCCCATTCCCGTTACCTCCAGATAATCGACCGCTGTTCCCCTTGCCATGACAGAGCGGCGCATTGTATCACTAAACATGGCTTCTTTTGCAGCACCACCGCGATGCAGTAAGTGACGCGCCAATAAAAGAACCGCGGGGGTCCAAGTGAATATCTTCACATGAATTCATTAAGGGTATATGAACCTCAGACTAAAAGAAGATGAGAGGCTGCTGATCAAAAAGTTAATGAAGGATTGTAGACAAAAGCGGTATTATATATCTCGTGACACTCGACTTTGCGTCACAAAATCCTTCAGCGAACTATTTTTTCCGGTTGGACTCGCCCGTCTCCAGGATAAGTGAGGCCGCTGAAGATGCCGGGGCGATTACAATTTAGAGAACACCCTTTTAGTGTTCGAGGTTAGTCTAAGTGATTCAACAAAACCAAAATGGCACTCAAAAAGATCCGGTAACCACAAACACATCATCGGACTCTACCCCTATCCGCTCCTTCTTTCCCTGGGTTCCAAGTCTGCGCTTCACCGTGACCATGGCAATCCTTATACCGATCGCCTTGGTTTTGGTCGCTTCAACACTCGTGGAATACAATCGCCATCGTCAGCGAGATCTGGCAAGTATGTCCCTGCTCGCCTCACAGACTGGCCAGGTTATCGAGCAAGTGCTCCATCGTGAAATGCTGCACTCTGATTTCGAAGCGATCCAGTCGATCTTCGACACGCTCAGTGAAAACGAGTCCATTCAAGAGCTATTATTGCTCGACACTAACGGCCGTGTCATCTTTTCGCCGGGCAATGAAACTACTGGGGTTATATTCGATAACCAGGACCCCTCATGCCTGCCCTGCCACAGCCTGCCCCCTCAGAGTCGACCACCAGGAGTCATCATTGACCTTCCCCAGGGACAGAATTCCTTCCGGAGCATGCAACCCATCGAGAACCAACCTGAATGCACCCAGTGCCACGACCCAGATCAACGCCTGTTAGGTTTGCTACTGACCGATTTATCCATCGCCCCCATTCAGGACGCGCTCGCCAAGGACTTGCGTGATGCCTTGCTCTGGTGGGCTGGTACGGGTGCCGTAATTGTCTTGCTGGTTAACCTAATAATCAATCAAACCGTGCTCAGCCGCCTTCATAAAATGTCGGGGGCAATAGCGAGGTTTGGAGAAGGGAAAATTTTTGAAGCCCTTTCCGAAACTCCGCGCGACGAAATAGGACGTCTGAGCGCCGTGTACAATCGCATGGTTCGGCGCATTCGAGATCGAGATAATGAGAATGTTGTCCTGACACATAAGCTGCAACAACGAATGAGCGAACGCGACCATCTTCTACGGCGGTTAATCAACAGCCAGGAGCAGGAGCGAATGCGCTTGGCACGTGAACTACATGACGACCTTGGTCAGCAATTGAGCAGCATAACGATCCAACTCGAGCTTGCACAACGAGCCCTAACTGAGGACGCGGATCAAGCAAAGTTAAGCATCTCCCAAACACAGAGCTTGATCGCCGAAACGACGGATCGCATGTATGACGTGATTATGGGATTACGTCCCTCTATCCTGGACGACCTCGGTTTAGGACCTGCATTAAAGAACCTCGCCAAGCGGACGCTCGAACCAGCTGGTATCCAGTATGATGTGACGATCGAAGGTTTAGAGAAGGGTCTTCAGCAGGAAAAGGAGACCGCCATGTTTCGGATCTTTCAGGAGGCGCTCAATAACATCGTGCGCCATTCCGAGGCCACCTACGTAGAGATGCATATAAAACTAGTCGATGGTATGGTAAAAGGGTTCATCCAAGATGATGGGGTAGGTTTGGATCCAGCACCACATCCTGCCAATGAGCATAATGGAACCGGATTTGGACTCCTTGGTATGCGTGAACGAGCCGAGCTGTGCGGAGGGAATCTCGTGATCAGCACCGTTGTTCCACATGGCACAAGGCTTCGAATTCGGATTCCTTTTGTCGAGGGCCAAAATGCCTGAAACGATTAAAATTCTCGTCGCCGACGATCACACACTCATGCGATCAGGGTTGAAGCTGCTTCTGGAAGGCGAATCCGATTTCGAAGTAGTTGGCGAAGCGACAACTGGCGAGAAGGCCGTGAGTCTGTGCATGCAATTGCAGCCAGATGTGGTTCTCATGGATATCGGAATGCCCGAGATGAACGGTCTCGAGGCCACCCGATTAATTAAGGAGGAAAATCCCTCCATTCACATCCTGGTGCTCACAATGCATCGGTCAGAGGAATATTTCTTCCAGATGCTTGAGGCTGGAGCTTCAGGTTATGTACTTAAGGGTGCCGAAACTGGTGAGCTCATCCACGCCATTCGAGCTGTCGCCCAAGGGGATGTGTTCCTCTATCCTTCGATGGCGCGCCGCCTGGTTCAGGAATATCTTGCACGTTTGGAAGTTGGTCCCTCTTCTGAGCCCTCGCTCACCCCGCGCGAGCGTGAAATCCTACGGCTAATTGCCGGGGGTTACTCAGGCAAAGAAATTGCGGAGAAACTCGTTATCAGCCCAAGCACTGTGCATTCGCATAGCACCAACTTGATGGCTAAGCTCCATCTTAACACCCGACACGAACTGGTTCGCTACGCTCGTGACCACGGCCTGCTCCCCTAGCACAACCATCCACCCGACCAAGCCTAATCCATTCTCGCCTCGAATGAAACGCCAGCCAAGTTGGCGTTTTTTTTGACTCATTTGGCGGTCACCATGATTACAGATTGTGAGAGATAGCACTAGGATGTAAATCGGTGAGTATCTGTGATGAAGAGCTGCTTAGTGTTTGTCATCTGGACCAACCCGCTTTTTCTTGAGTCAATCCGTGCCTTGTTGAAAAATCCCGAAATCCAACTCGTTGGTGCGGGTTCGAATTTCTCGCAGGCACAAAAAGAAATTTCGGCTCTTCAACCCAATGTCGTCATCATCGAAAGCAGTTCGGATGGTCCTCCTACCGACTGCGAGACGCTCCCGATTCTAAAATCGGGGTCGAGAGTAATCCAGATGAGTTTGGATGATAACGAACTCAACATCTTTCAGCATCAGCACCGTACTCTTGCAGAGGCTGAGGATCTTCTAACCATGATCCTTGAAGAAGGAGACCTGAAATAACCATGGGTCAAGATCGCACCCGTACGGTTCGTTCTCGCATCTTGTGGCCTTTTCTCATGATTGCGATTCTCCTCATGGTCGTGTTTGCTGTTTTAATAAGCCGGCAGATTGCTACGGCGGCTCCAGAGCAGCCGATAGCCTTCAAACACCAAGTACACGCCGAAGCTGAAGTCGAGTGCCTGTTCTGCCACCCCAATGCACTTCGATCTGACATCGCCGGTATCCCCTCCGTGGCTCGATGCGTTGGCTGCCATCAAACCATCGCAAATGATAGCCCCAATGTAAAACTCGTTTTTGATTATTGGGAGAGGAACGAACCTATCCCCTGGCAGGCTGTGAACAATATGCCCGACTTTGTTTTTTTCAGTCATCAACCCCACCTCGGTGCCGGTGTGACTTGCGAGACCTGCCATGGCAACGTGGGTGAAATGGTGGTTGTCAAGCCAATTATTAGCATGGACATGGGCTGGTGCCTTGACTGCCATTTAGACCAGCCGCAGGAAAATGTCGCCAGACTCACCGATTGTTTAGCTTGTCATAAGTGAGATTGGAGCGAGATGGGAAAAGAGATATCGCGCCGAACCTTTTTGAAAGTCGCTGCTGGTGCTGCAACCGCGAGCGGGTTGATCCCCCAGGTGCGTCGTATAGCCCTTGAACCTTTTGTGCGTCCGCCAGAGGAAGAGCTGCCGGGCAGAGCAACCTGGTTTGCCTCAACCTGTCGCCAATGCCCTGCCGGTTGTGGGATTATCGTGCGCGTCATCAACGGCCGGGCGCGCAAGATTGAAGGGAATCCCAACCATCCTTTAAACCACGGTAAGTTGTGCGCACGCGGTCAGGCCGGACTTCAGGTGCTCTATAACCCCGATCGACTCCACAACGCCGTTCGCCAATCCGGAGGCCGCGGTTCACGCATCTTTTCACCGATTCCTTGGAGCGAAGCCCTCGACGAACTCACCGCGGCGCTTCAATCTCTTCGAGACCCTCAAGCGCTGGCTGTTCTCGCCGGTCAACCTTCTGACCACCTTTACACAATATTGGCTTCTTTTCTCGAGGTTGTCGGTGCACCGCCGGCCGTGATCTTCGATCTTCATACTGCGCTTGATGGGCGCGCGGAATGCGCTTCCTTGTCCTCACGCTGGTTCGGCGAGCACCAACTGCCAATTTATGACCTCGCGCATGCACAAGTGGTTTTTTCTTTCGGCGCCAACCTGCTGGAAACCTGGATGTCGCCTGTTGCGCAAAGCGTAGCCTACGGTCAAATGCGGCAAAGTCGCCTCGGTGGGCGCGGCGTGTTCGTCCAGTTCGAACCACGCCTATCTGCTACAGGTGCCTCGGCAGATGAATGGATCCCTGTACCCCCAGGAACCGAGGGGATCATCGCCCTGGCCCTTGGACGGATCATCGTCGAGGAGAATCTCGGCCGTGCTGGGAAACACAGTGATCATGCGCATCTATACCGCAACGTCAGCGTCGCTGACGCAGCCCAAGCTTGCGGCTTACCGGTTGAGGAACTTCGCAGGCTAGCTCACCTTTTCGCCGAAACCGATCGACCGCTGGCAATTCCCGGCGGTCAATTGACGGGTCATACAAACAGCAAGCAGGCGATGGACGCGGTGATGGCCTTGAACGTGATCATGCGCCGCCTCGGTCGACATGGCGGCGTGTTCACACCGCAACCTGTCCCAGCCGAGCGCTTCGCATCACCAGCCCCTACATCGAATCTCACCGAGATCCTGGACCTCGTCGAGAGGATGCGTTCGGGAGACATAGAGATCTTTTTAATTCACGGTGCTAACCCCATCTACGAACTACCAGCTTGGGTTGGCTTTAAAGAAGCACTCGAAGAAGTCCCTCTCGTCATCTCTTTTAGTCCATTCGTTGACGAGACCGCGGTGCAAGCCGATCTCATCCTCCCCGATCACACCTACCTTGAAGGGTGGGGATATCAAGTCGTGTCACCTGGCGCCGACCGGCCTATAATCAGCGGGCAACAGCCTGTCACCCAACCGCTCCACGACACTCGCTCGACCGCCGACATTCTGCTTTCGCTGGCCAGCCGCCTGGGTGGCGCCGTCGCCCGTGCCCTGCCCTGGGAGGATGAGGCTGGTTTCCTTGAAGAAAGCAGCGCTCAATTACACGACAATTCCATAAGTACCTACGACGCACGCACTCCCGCAGGGTTTTGGAGCCTTTGGCGTCAACATGGCGGTTGGTGGTCCAAGCGAGCGATCAAACGCGAGCCCGAAGCCGTCGGCATGCCCAAAGGGGCTATGGCTGTACCCGCAGCAGCGTTCCAGGGTGATAAAGGCACTTACCCGTTCCACTTAATGCCATATTCCTCACTGACCCTCAGCGACGGCCGGGGCGCGAATCAGCCCTGGCTCCAAGAAGCTCCTGACCCGATGACAACGGCTCGCTGGAATACGTGGATTGAGATTAATCCGGAGAGCGCGCGTTCTCTCGCCATTAAAGACAATGACATGGTCAGAGTTACTTCTGCTTACGGAAGTTTGCAGGCGGCTGTGGTTGTCTATCCTGGAATCCGGCCCGACACCGTTGCCATCCCCACCGGGCAAGGTCACAGCGATTACGGCCGCTTCGCTACAACGCGGGGCGCAAACGTGATGGACTTGCTGACTCCATCACCCGCGGAGCAGGGGAACAAATTCGCATTCTGCGCCACGCGTGTTCGTATCGAAAAGGTAGGTCAAGTGAAACCTTTGGCAAGATTGGAGGATCTCGATGGCGAAGGCCGTGAGAGTATCCGCTAAAGAAAAACAAGATGAAAACCGCCGCCGCTGGGGAATGGTAATCGACCTCGATCGATGCACCGGCTGCCAGGCGTGTGTCGTCGCCTGCCACGCCGAAAACAACGTTCCTGTGGTCGGAGAGCAGGAAGCTGCTCGTAGCCATTCCATGCACTGGATCCGTATCGAACGCTATTGGGAAGGTGAATATCCCAACGTTAAAGCGCGTTTCATGCCTGTCCTCTGTCAGCATTGTGGCGAAGCTCCCTGCGAACCGGTCTGCCCCGTCTTCGCCACATACCACACACCTGAGGGGCTCAACGCTCAGGTCTATAACCGCTGTATTGGGACGCGTTACTGCGGCAGCGCCTGCCCCTACAAAGTTCGTGTTTTCAACTGGTTCAGACCGGATTTTCCTGAACCGCTTGAGCAACAGCTTAATCCGGATGTCTCGGTTCGACAGCGGGGCATTATTGAAAAATGCTCTTTCTGCGTGCAGCGCATCCGCAGAGTGGAGTTAGACGCCGACGCCTCTGGTCGCGAGGTTGAGGATGGCGAGGTGCAGCCTGCTTGTGTGCAAAGCTGCCCACCTTCAGCGCTGATTTTCGGAGATCTGAACGATCCGGAAAGCGAAGCCAGCCAGCTCGCCCGCAGCCGTCGAGCCTTTCGACTTCTTGACTTCCTGGGAACCGACCCTGCCGTCATCTATCTCAAGGGAGGCGAGACGAATGTCTGATCGCGAACACATGGCAGGGGATTCAGACGTGCCCGAGGGGCAGATCGAGTTGAGCGAAGAGTACCGTGAACGTTTGTTGCTCGCTCAACGAACAGACGCAGAGATCAATGCTGCCGTTCTGCGGCCAATGATGGAAACGGGCCCCAAGTTCTGGATAACGGTCGCGATCTTATCGGCCATTATTCTCTGGGGTCTTTACGCTTGGGGATACATGATTTACTGGGGGATGGGCACGGCGGGCATCAACAACCCTGTGTACTGGGGTCTCTTCATCGCCACCTTCGTTTTTTGGGTGGGCATCAGTCATGCGGGGACGATGATCTCAGCAGTGCTGCGCATCTTTAAAGCCGACTGGCGTCGACCGATAACGCGCGGAGCGGAGGCGATGACCGCCTTTGCCCTGTTGATGGCTGGTCTCTATCCATTCATCCACCTGGGGCGCGTCTGGAAGTTCTACTGGATGCTCCCTTACCCCAATAACCGCTTTATGTGGCCAAACTTTCAGTCACCGCTCATGTGGGATATGGTGGCAATCTTCACCTACCTGATCGGCTCTTCTCTTTACCTATACCTGGCGCTCATCCCTGATATGGCTATGGCACGTGACCACAGTGTGGGCTGGCGATACAAGCTATATCGCACCTTAGCACTTGGCTGGCGCGGCACTGAAGGCGAGTGGCACAAGCTCCATCGCGCCTTGAATATATTTTCGGTCATCATCATCCCGGTCTTTCTGTCCGTGCACTCCATCGTTGCCTGGGACTTCGCAATCACTCTCCAGCCGCGCTGGCACAGCACCATCTTCGCTCCCTATTTCATCATGGGCGCGGTCTACTCTGGGCTCGCAGCCCTGGCGACCATCCTGGTCATCGTCCGCAAGTCGATGCGCCTGGAGGAATTCCTGCGCCGCGAGCATTTCGATGCGCTGGGCAAATTGGTAATGGTCGCCGGTCTGGGATGGATCTACTTCTGGTTTGCGGGTTTCATCGTCGAATGGTACGGCAACGACCCTGTCACCCGCGAGTTGATACACGATGAGGTAGCCGGCAAACTAGCGCCCTTATTTTGGTTGCAGATGACGGCGAACATTCTGCCTGTGATTTTCCTGGCCTTCCGCAAGATCCGCACCAATCCTAAGTGGCTTCTCGGATTCACATTGCTGATCAATGTGGGCATGTATACAGAGCGTGTATTGATCGTAGTGGGCAATATGCAACGCAATTATTTGCCCTTCGATTGGGGCACATACAAACCCACATGGGTCGAGATCAGCATAGTGGCTATGACCTTCGCCGGTTTCATCTTGCTCTACATACTCTTTTCGCGCATCGTACCCTACGTGCCCGTATGGGAAATCAAAGAAGGACGTTTGCGCTACAGCCTGCGTCGCATCGGCCGTCTTTGGGTGCCCACCGCCGCGGAAATCGATTAGGAGGCTCCGATGGAAGATACCAAGCATCTGATGGGGCTTTTCCGCGATGGTACCGAAACTGCGCAAGTTATCGACAGCTTGTATGAGCTAGGAATGGAAGATCGCCAGGTCACTGTAATGACCGGTGTTCCTTACCCAGAGCGATCTTTGGGACGGCACGTGGAATGGCTCCGACTTCCAAATATCGTGCTTGCTGGCGCTCTGGTCGGCTTTTTTCTGGGACTCTTCCTGGCGGTAATTACGCCCCATCTTTACCGTCTGGACATAGGCGGCCATCCCACAGTTGGCTTTCCTCCTGCTGCTGTGATCACCTTCGTTTTCACCATGATGGCCACTATCGTTTCGACCTTTCTGGGCGTGCTCTGGGAAATGAACTTCCCGGAGTTTGGCCCCAAGCACTACGATAAACGGGTGACCGATGGCTATTTAGCCGTCCTAGTTGAGCATGACCCCTCAGAGGAGGGCCAAGTGCGAAAGATTTTCGAGCAGCATGGCTGTGACTCCATCCAAAGATCAGAGAGGCAACCGCTGTGAACATGCGTACCCGACGCGGTCTGATCATCATCGCACTTCTGCTCTCACCATTCATTATCGGTTTACTCCTGACCTATCAATGGGTTCGCATCCCCTTCGATACCGACATGGCGGAGAACATGGCGGTGGATTACCAAGAAGGACCTCGACTTAGCCCACCGCAAGGTGCAATCCCCATCCAGGGTGAAGCCGTCCTTGGGGATGAGTTCCCAATAAACCCAATCACCCCCGACGACACCTCGCTGCAACGTGGTCAGATTCTCTACGATGTCCACTGCGCGCTCTGTCATGGCTTGCAGGGTCTCGGCGACGGACCGCTTGCGGAGCACTTCCAGCGCATCCCCGTCGACCTGGCGGGCTCGGCAGCCGTAAACGAATTCGACGGTTCCCTCTATCTGGTTATCCTGCAGGGGTTTGGTCAGATGCCATCCCTTTCGGAGAACCTCACCATACGCGAACGCTGGGACGTGGTCAACTATGTTCGCACCCTCACCGAACCGACGGGTATCAAATAGGAGTCTGCTTCTATGGAGAAACGAAAATCAACCATCGGGATCGGTATATGTCTCATGGTTCTGGGTATCGGCGTCGCCGCCTGCGCTCCACCAAAGACTGGCTTGCCACAGGGGCCGACGGCTATTCCGACGCTGGCCCCAATTACAGAAATCGTCGGACAGCTAGAGTCCACGCCAACACAGTCCTTCGCACATCTCAGCTACCCAGCTCGCCCGCCGTCAGCTCAAAGCGGACAGGGCATCTATGACACAAATTGCGCTCAATGCCATGGGGCCGATGGTAATGGCGTCGTCCCTGCAGCGCGTAATTTCCGAGATCTGGATTACATGCGCGGGGAGACCCCAGCTAGCTTCTTCACTGCCATCGCCGAAGGCCGTGGAGAGATGCCAGCTTTCGATAACACGCTCACATCAGATGAGATCTGGGATAGCGTCTTCTACGTCTGGCGTTTGAGTACCAACGCCGAAACCCTCACCCAAGGGCAACAAATCTTCAATGAAAATTGCGCCTCTTGCCATGGCGGGGACGGCGCTGGCCTCGTGCTCGGATCTGCCGATTTCACAGATCCGCGCCAGACGGGGAGCCTTGCACCGCGCGATCTTTATCAGACGATCACACAAGGTCTCGGCTCCATGCCTGCCTGGCAGTCACGTCTTAGCCAGGATGAACGTTGGGATGTAATCGACTATCTGCGCACCTTCACCTATGACCCTGCTCTCGCCGAGGAAGTAGTCACCGTCGCTCCGCAAACCCCCACTACAACACTCGATGCTTGCGATCCGGAGCAAGAGAACCCACTCACGTGGGAAGATCGCACAGCCATCGAGGCCGGGCAGGTGACATACGAGGCTCAATGCGCTCTATGCCATGGACAGGATGGAAGCGGCGGTTTGCCGAACACTCCAGATTTCACATCCGGGGAAGCACAGGACAAGCTGCACGAATCCCCTGGCAACTTCTACTGTGCGATCAGCGAGGGCGTAGGCGCGATGCCTTCTTTTAGCAACCAACTCAGCCAGGAATCCCACTGGCAAGTGCTCACATACCTGGGCTCACTCGCACCATAAGTGAGTCGCAAGCCGGACTATCGATTGAAAGGAGGTTCAAATGTGCAACAGCGATTCGTTTGATTAAATAAAAAGGGGATCCGATCTCAGAAAACCCAAATTAACGGAGGAGAATATGAAAGGCAAGACAATCTTAATAGCACTAACTATGCTCGTTGTGGGGCTTCTTGCTACTGCCTGCTCCCAGCAAGCGGATTCAACGCTGGCGCCAGCAACCGAGGCTCCAGTCGAACCGCCGAAGGTTAAAGTAAGTGGATCCGTTACGGACGGCGGACAGCTTTACGATAAATGGTGGAAAGTCGCAGGCGTTGACGAGCCCGCAGAGGACCATCCGCTCTGGGCTACACAGGACACCAACACCCGCAGCGGTAAGGATACTTGGCGCTGCAAGGAATGCCACGGCTGGGATTACATGGGCGCAGAAGGCGCCTATGGTTCCGGGTCTCACTTCACCGATTTCGCTGGCGTCTTCGATGCCAGCGGGATGAGTGATGGGGAGCTGCTTGGCTGGCTGGATGGTTCTACAACCGGCGACCACGATTTCTCGGTGATGGGTGAAGAAGCCCTCGGCAGCATGGTTACCTTTTTGCAAGATGGTCTGGTTGATCTGCGCGAGTACATCGACTATGACACGAAAACCCCGCTGGAAGCCGATGCCAATCATGGCCAGGAACTCTACGACAACACCTGCACCGCATGCCACGGCCTTGACGGCCGCTCGATCAACTTCGGCGGCGATGATGACCCCGAGTACGTCGGGACTATCGCTATCGGCAATCCCTGGGAGTTCGCCCATAAAGTGCGCGCCGGCCAACCCGGCACCGATATGCCAGCCTCGATCGACAGCGGCTGGAGCATGCAGGACGTCATGGATGTACTTGCCTTCTCCCAGAGTCTACCCGTCGAAGCCCCCGGGGCCGTATCCGTTGTTTCGCGCGGTGGTCGGCTGTACGACAAATGGTGGAAAGTGACAGGCGTAGACGAGCCCACAGAAGACAACCCCGTCTGGGCTCGCCAAACTACCAACACCCGCAGCGGTAAGGATACTTGGCGCTGCAAGGAATGCCACGGCTGGGATTACATGGGCGCGCTAGGTCCCTACGGATCTGGCTCACATTTCACCGGTTTCCCGGGTGTGTTCTTCGCCCAGGACAAATCCCTAGAAGACATCGTTGCTCAGATCAGCGGGAACGTTGATCCCGACCACAACTTCTCCGCCATGGGTGAAGCAGCTATGACAGATATGGCTACCTTTATCAGAGAGGGCCAAATCGACATGCGAGATGTCGTCGACTATGGCTCCGGTATCCCTGTCGGCGGCGACGGCGCGAACGGTGAAGAGCTCTTCACCAGCACCTGTGTCGCTTGCCACGGGGAGGACGGCACCATGATCAACTTCGGGAGTGATGACGATCCCGAGTTTGTCGGCACTATCGCAATCGATAACCCATGGGAGTTCGTCCATAAGGTACGGGCCGGTCAACCCGGCAGTCGCATGCCTTCGGCGATCGATCTGGGTTGGGATTTGCAGTATTTGATCGACCTGCTCACATTCGCCCAGGATCTGCCTGTTGAAGCACCATAAAAATAGGTTTTGATCTCTGTTGTTTAGGCGGGCCAGGTTCACCTTGGCCCGCCTGCGCTTAAATTTGTTTCCAACCCACCATTCCCCAAAATATGGATTTCATACTACTCATCAGATCGACACGCAACCCCTAGGCGCGCACAGTACCTACATGGCCATCCAAGAATCAGGTAAATTGTATATAATTAGGATGTAACGGGAGTTATTTGGGTCACTTTACAACGTGACATTCTTCCCGCTCCCCGCATGACATGTCGCTCTATCCGCCCAAGCCTTGTGTTTTTCTGCACAAAGTTAATGTAGAATGGGTGGCGCTACCCATTCGAGTGGGTTGTTTGTCCTATGTCTTTTGGGAAATAGCGGGGTGCATCGGATGAGATGAGAGTGGGGGATAGGTTATCACACAATCCTTAACGAACTCGCGATGGAAGTAGGAGATGTTAGAATGTTAGCACTTTTTCGGGTATGGATCTATCAACAAATCGTGGAGGCGCTTGTATGAGAAGTCGCCTGATTATTCGAGTCGCATTTATCCTCACGTTCAGTCTGATCTCCTTTTCACCTCTCGGGGTGAGCGAAGCAGTCGCTGACGGCGGGGATGCCCTCCCTCACCAGCAAGGCCTCGATAATGACACCTGTCTGACCTGCCATGACGTTCCCGGCATGCAAATGGAGCTCCCCTCAGGGCAGGTCCTTTATCTGACCGTCGATAGCGTATCTTACATTACTTCATCTCACGGCCATGAGGGCATTGCTTGTGTCGATTGCCACATAGGCTTCGATGGTTTTCCTCATGAGTCCATCTCGGCTCGCTCGATACGGGAATTCACCCTCGATCAATATACCCTCTGTGCTGAATGTCATGAGGATAAGTACGACGCTACACTCGATAGCGTTCACCAAAAGTCACTCGCGGGTGGAAACCTCGAGGCTGCCGTGTGCACCGACTGTCACGATCCTCATAGGACGCAGCCTCCTGATGTCCCACGGAGCCGGATCCCCCAGACATGCGAGCGCTGTCACTCCCAGATTTATGACGTATATAAGGAAAGTGTTCACGGGGCCGCTCTCATCGGTGAGGGCAATCCAGATGTCCCTAGCTGCACCGATTGCCACGGCGTGCACGACGTCGAAGGTCCTACATCGAGCTCTTTCCACCTCTTCTCGCCCCAAATCTGCGCCGACTGCCACGCAGACGAAGAACGGATGGAGCGCTACGGGGTAAGCGCCGACGTATTCGAAACCTACGTCGCAGATTTCCACGGCACAACCGTGATCCTGTTTGAGGAGACCGCACCAGATCAGGAAACTAATAAGCCGGTTTGCATCGATTGCCACGGAGTCCATGACATGCTCAAAGTAGATGACCCGGAGAGTCGGGTCATTAAAAACAATCTGTTGACGACATGCCAAAAATGTCATCCCGACGCCGACGAGAATTTCCCCAGTTCGTGGTTGAGCCACTATAAACCTAGCCCGGAGAACAACCCTGCCGTCTTCTATGTGGATCTCTTCTATAAGATTCTTATCCCGGGGGTGATCGGCGGTATGGTTCTATTCGTCGCTAGCGATGGCATTCGCCGGCTCATTGAACGACGCGAGGGGGTGAGCGATGAGTGAAAAACGCTCTAAATACCTTCGTTTCGCAATCCCTGAACGTACCGAGCACTGGCTTTTCGTCATCACCTTCGCCACACTTGCTGTGACCGGTCTGGTACAGAGGTTCGCCTCTCTCGAGATAGCACAGGGAATTATTATGCTGCTTGGCGGGATCGAGACGGTGCGCGTCATCCATCGCCTGGCTGCGACAATGATGATGTTCGAGACCATTTATCACATCGGTGTTGTCGGCTACAAGGTATATGTGCGTCGTTCACCAATGAACATGCTACCGGGATTGAACGACATTCGAGTCGCCTGGAAAGCGTTACTTCACAATCTCGGATTCGTAAAAGAGAAGGTCCAGCAGGGTCGCTACACCTTCGAAGAAAAAGCCGAATACTGGGCTGTTGTCTGGGGTACAGTTATCATGGCGATCACCGGTTTCGCGATGTGGAATCCCATCGCCACCACCCGCTTCCTGCCCGGTCAAATCATCCCGGCGGCGAAAGCCGCGCACGGTGCCGAGGCGGTTCTCGCCGTTTTGGCGATCATCGTCTGGCATTTTTACCACGTTCACCTGCGAAGATTTAACACAAGCATGATCAGCGGGCACCTCGACGAGCAGGAAATGTTGGAGGAACACCCACTGGAGTTGGCCGATATAAAAGCGGGTACTAAAAAACGCGTCGCACCGGATATCCTACGCAAGCGCCGGTGGATTTACTTCCCTCTTTATGCGGTTATTGCCGCTATTCTGCTTGCGGGGGTCTATGCCTTCGTAACCATCGAGGAGACATCCATCACGACATTGCCGCTCGCGGAACGAGTTTCCATCTATGTACCCCTAACCCCGACTCCCTTGCCGACTGCGCTGCCGACAAAGTCCCCACAAGAAATCGGGGCTACGTGGGATGCGGGTATCGGCGCACTCTTCCAAGAGAAATGCGGTCTATGCCATTCGGATCCCTCCGGCTTGGGTAATCTTGACCTAAGCGACTATCAGCCGGCTCTCACGGGAGGCGTGAGCGGTCTGTTGTTAATTCCCGGCGACTCCGCAAACAGCTTACTAATCATCCGCCAGACCACCGGTGACCACCCCGGACAGTTTAGCGTTGAAGAACTCGCTCGCGTCCGAGACTGGATCGATGTTGGCGCGCCGCAATAGTGCCCAGGGCTGAGCGCCGAAGGAGACAAACATCATGATGCGACGGATTCGAACATGGCTGCAAGGATTCTTCTTCCCACCACCTGGAAGCCGCCGAATCGTGCGCCTCCTACCCTATATCATCCTTGGCGTTCTAAGCCTCGTTGTGCTGGTTACGGGCGCCTATGCCTGGGAATATACAAATTCGCCCGAATTCTGCGGCACGGCTTGCCACACAATGCCGCCGGAATACACCTCGTACTTAGTCTCGCCCCATGCTCGGGTAGATTGCGTCGAATGCCATATCGGGCGCGATTTCATCGCTACGCGGATAACCCGCAAGGCAGGCGATATTAAACACATTGTCTCTCTGGCCTTCAAGCAGTATGAATTCCCCATCCAAGCCGACGATTTGAGGCCCGCGCGGGACACCTGTGAGCACTGCCATTTCCCAGAGAAGTTCTCGGACGACAGTTTACGTGAGATACGGACTTTCGCCAGTGACAAAACCAATACGCCGTCGAGCATCTTCCTAACCCTGAAAACCGGAGGGGGAACGCAGCGCGAAGGTCTCGGTCGCGGTATTCACTGGCACATCGAGAACAAAATATATTACCTGCCTGTCGATTCGGCCGAGCAGGAGATTCCCTTCGTTCGGGTTATCCAAGATAACGGTTCCCAAATCGACTTCGTCGAACTGGGTTTCTCTGTGAGTGCCGAAGAGATCGATACAGAATCCCTCCAAGAGATGGACTGCATCACCTGCCATAACCGGATCACGCATTTGGTTCTGAGACCCGAAGACGCGGTCGACGAAATGCTCGCACGCGGCCTCATCTCCCCACTCATCCCTGAAATCCGTCGAAAAAGCCTTGAGGTGCTGGATGCGCCATACGAAACAAAAGCTGCTGGACTGGAAGGTATAGAAGGGCTCTTAACGTTCTACCAGAAAGATTACGCGGAATATTATGCCATTAATAACAAGTTTGTTAATCAGGCAATCGATGCGCTCCTCGATTACTACCGCATTTCAGTTTTCCCGGAGCAGAAATCGGATTGGAATTCCCACAACGACAATCTTGGACATCAGGATAGCCCAGGATGCTTCCGATGCCACGACGGAGAACACCTGAACGAGCAGAACCAGGCAATTCGTCTTGAGTGCAACATCTGTCATTCTATTCCCGTTGTTGCCAAACCCTCTGATTTCATTACCAAGATCGAAATCAGCCGTGGACCGGAACCCGAGAGCCACCTCAATCCTAATTGGATAGCGCTTCACCGAGACGTATTCGACACCTCCTGCTCCAATTGCCATACTGTCGACAATCCAGGCGGGACAGACGACTCTTCTTTCTGCTCAAACAGCGCCTGCCATGGAAATGTTTGGGAGTATGCCGGATTCGACGCGCCTGGCCTAAGAGAATTACTGCAGGCGCAACTGCCGCCGGTGGCAATAACACCTACAGAGGCCGGACCCTTAACTTTTAATGCTACGATTGGTCCATTGTTTGAGTTGGAATGCGGTTCGTGTCATGGAGAAGGCGGCATCCAGAGTTTAAATCTAACCGAGTATGCAGCCGCCATGCAAGGTGGGATCAGCGGTCCCGCCATTATCCCTGGGGATGCCAACTCCAGTCTTGTCATACAACGGCAAACTGGAGACCTGCCGCACTTCTCGCAGTTCTCTCCGGAGGACTTGGCATTACTTATTGAGTGGATAAACGCTGGAACTCCTGAGGAATAAAGAGAGCGAGAAAGATTATGGACGATAAGCAGCAACTTAAACGACGAGATTTTATGAGCATCGCCACATGGGCGATTGGTATATTGATCGGTGCAGGGATGGGACTACCGGCAATTGCATACATCATCGGTCCCGCACTTCGAGAAGATGAAGCCTTTGGGTGGATTCGCCTCGGTTCAATATCCAAGGTTGAGTTGGGAATACCAACCCTCTTTAAAGCCAAAATCGAACGGCAAACCGGTTGGATCGTGAATGAGGAAGAGATTACAGTCTATGTTCTGACTGAGAACGGAAGAGATTTTATTGCTATGTCCAATATTTGCACACACCTTGGATGCCGGGTTCGGTGGATCAAAGACCAAGACCAGTTCTTCTGCCCCTGCCATAACGGTGTCTTCAACAAGGCAGGAGGGGTAGTCGCTGGTCCCGTTCCACGCCCGTTGGATCGGTTCGAAGTGAAGGTTGAAGACGATCAACTCTTCATATTGGGAGGATGAGATGGTTACACAAATCAGTGAGTGGCTTGATGAGCGATTGGGTTGGCGATCGGTTTGGGAAACGATCTTCCTGCGAAAAGTCCCCAAGGTAAATTGGTCCTACACGCTGGGAAGCGCCACGCTCTTCGCGGCTGTCAACCAGGCTGTGACTGGTATTTTGTTGACCATCTACTACGTCCCTTCGCCGGATCAAGCCTACGCTAGTGTTCAGTACATCACAACGCAGGTCCCTGCCGGATGGCTAATTCGCGGACTCCACCATTACGGTGCCAGCGCCATGATCCTTTTAACCGTGTTGCACATGGTGAGAGTCATATTCTACGGCTCTTATAAGTATCCTCGTGAGATGACCTGGTTCACCGGAGTCGGTCTTTTGCTCATTGTTTTTGGTTTCGGTTTTTCGGGCTACTTATTGCCGTGGGATCAAAAAGCCTTTTGGGCGACGACGGTGGGCACACGCATTGCCGAAGTGACTCCGCTCGTTGGGGACGCGATTCTGAGAATCATGCGCGGCGGCAAGGAACTCACTGCCATTACTCTGGCTCGCTTTTTCGGCGTACACGTTTGGTTCCTTCCAGCAACCCTGATCATCCTGATTGGGATCCACTTATACCTCGTCATCCGCATTGGAATCAGCTCCGTTCCCACGCGAGAGGAGTAAGCCATGGACGAGCAGAAGAAGCGAGAATATTACGAGAAATATCAAAAGGATAAAGAAAAGGGCATTTTCTTCTTTCCGGACCTGCTCTTCAAAGACGCCGTCGTATCCCTCCTTCTTTTCGTCGCATTGATTCTGCTCGCATACTTCGTTGGTGCACCCCTCGAAGAGCAAGCCAATCCGGCCGACACGACCTATACCCCAAGACCTGAATGGTACTTCATCTTTCTTTTCCAACTGCTGAAATACTTCCCAGGGTCAATGGAGGTAATCGGCGTAATCGCTATCCCGACCATCGCCATTCTAGTCCTAGCCGCTCTTCCTCTTCTGGATCGTGGACCGAAGCGGCATTTCCTCAATCGCAAACTGTGGGTAGGCATCACCGCCCTGCTGATGGTCGGAGTTACAGGGCTTACTATCGTGGCCTTCCTGGAAGCACCTCCTCCTTTTGATGCGTTTCGGGGTGATGAAACAGCCGCTCTTTACGCCGAGAACTGCGCAGGCTGCCATGGGCCTGCCATCAGCACCTCGTCAGGCACAAACCTGCATACATTGATCGCAGAGGGCGAGCATGAAGGGATGCCGGCATGGAGTGCTGATCTCACTTCGGATCAAATTGACGCCCTCGCGGGCTTCATCCTCTCACCCCTTGGGAGCCGGTTGTTCGCGGACAACTGCGGAACGTGTCATCAAGCGGATCAATTGGTCGCAAGCAATCCGCTTGAGCTTAAACAAGCATTGGAAGAAGGTGATGGGTATTCCGGCCATGAGGGAATCGCCGTCCCTGTTTGGTCCGACACCATGGCCCCGGAAGAGCGCACATCCCTGGTCAATTTCCTCATCGCACCAGACGGCCAACGACTTTTTTCGGTTAACTGCGCACCCTGTCATGGACAGTCGGTCGGCTTCGCAGGAACCGAAAGCGATCTTCGTTCTTTAATCAGCCTGGGCGGATTGCACCTGGCCATGCCGCCCTGGCAAGAGTCTATGAGCGATGGGGAGATCGACCTTTTAGCGAAGTACGTGGTCGCCCCCGCCACGGTTCCGGAAGCTCTGCCTGAATACCAACAACTCTGTTCCTCATGCCACGGTGATCGTGTTCCCAAGAGCGACGACTTCGATCAGGCTCGCGAGATCATCGCCGGCGGCGGATCTCACCAAACCATGCCGATCTGGGGGAATATTCTGACTCCTCAGCAACTGGAAGCTTTAGTCGCGTACACATTAAGTGCTGCCAATGGTACCCCGGCGGCGATCGGTCAAGCCCTGTACTCGCAATACTGCTCCGCATGCCATGGAGACTTCGGTGAAGGTGGGGCAAACCCCGCACTCTCGGGCGATATCATTGCCCCCATCAGCACTGCGGAGTATCTCAAAACACGTGATAACCTGACATTACGCTCCGTCATTTCGCAAGGCCAACCAAACTTCGGTATGTCCCCCTTTGGAAGCACTTCCGGCGGCCCGCTGGACGAAGATGAGATCGACGCCATTGTGACCTTTATCCGCACCTGGGAGGACAACCCCCCTGTCGAGCTCCCGCCGGAGATACAAACCACCGCTATGCCGCTAAGCGGCCCCGAAATCTATACATCCTTATGCGCCCAATGCCATGGCGAGGCTGGGGAGGGAGGAATTGGTCCATCGCTTCTTGACGCATCACTTCAACAAACTTCTGACCGTGAGATTTTTGAATCCATCAGCATCGGCCACCCAATCACATCGATGATCGCCTGGGGTGAGATCCTCACTTCAGATCAAATCACCCAGATTGTCCGACACATTCGGAATATTACATCTTCCGAGCAATCACCCCCCGCGGGCGAAGTGTCCTTCTCCACTGATGTGTTGATGATCATGGAAGCAAAATGCAACATGTGCCATGGATTGCTGGGGGGATGGGATGGCACGACCTATCGTTCGGTTATGGATTCTGGCGACAACGCCCCTGTGGTAATCCCGGGCGATCCCGAGGGGAGTCTGTTGGGCCTGAAGATTCTGGGAGCACAAACTAAGGGCACCGTTATGCCCCCCGGCGGAAAGATGGACGCCGATGATATTCAGATAATCCTGGATTGGATCACTGCAGGCGCGCTAGATAACTAAAAAAGGGGAAATCCTTTTGACCATTCCTGCGCCCGAGAAACAATTGCGACCAGCCAAGTCGAAGCATGTTCTCGAATATTAGATCTTCAATTCACAATAGGAGACACAGCCTCCGAGCCCGATTGGCCTTGGGAGTCGCTTTTCCTGTTATGATGATGCTCGTCGGCATGTCGGTGATCCACTATTTTAGAGAACTTCGTCTCATCGAAGTGCAGATGAGACAAACGGCAACGCGGATTGGCGAGGTCACTTTGGGAGGCATCCGTCACATCATGCAGGAGCCGGGCAAAGGCCACCTCAATCAAATTCTCACCGATGTCAGCGAAACAAAAGACATCAACCAGATATTGCTGATCGATCTCAGCGGTCGTATAGCTATTGATACCACTGGTTTATCCTTAGGCGAACGCCGAGCAAAGACCGATTCGGGTTGTATCGAATGCCACAGTGTCCCCGCAAATCTCGCTGCCCGTTCCATCATCCTTGCCTCTCCACCGCAAACACTCCGCATCGCTTCACCTATTTGGAACGAGCCAGAGTGTCATACTTGCCACGATCCCGCATCCGTGCATCTGGGGGTCTTGCTTCTAGATATGTCCTTGCTGGAAGCCCGGGGAAATATTCAGGATGATCTAAAAATCGAAATAGCCATCTCTATGTTATTCACTATTCTCGTCACCACGGCAGTTTACCTCCTCGTCGATGTTCTCGTTGTACGCAGGATTACAGGCTTCAAAGACCCCTTAGAGGCATTCGCAAGCGGTGTGTTCGCTGAACGTTTAATAGTCCCGTCACCTCCAAGGGACGAACTTGATGCACTTGCTGCTTCCGTCAATCAGATGGCTGTCGAACTTGAGCAGCACCTTGAAGAGCGGGAACAGCAACGGCTACTTCGTTATCACGCCATCGTCGATGAGCGCGAGCGGATTGCGCGCGAAATTCACGATGGAGTCGCCCAATTGATGGGTTATGTCAACACCAAATCCAGCGCCATTCGCTTATTAATCCAGGACCAAAAACACAGCGAAGCCCTTGAACAACTGGAACAGCTCGCCCGCTCTTCTCAAGACGCGCTTCAAGAGTTGCGCATCTCCATACTCGGTCTGCGCTTGAGCGATCCCCACGAAGATGGTTTCTTTAACTCAGTTGAGAGCTTCACGGTTCAATTCAGTGAACTGACGGGGATCAGTGTTGACTTGAGACTTTCTCCCAGCGATCGTTTTCCATCTCTAAGCCCAGAGATCGAACTTCATATCCTGCGGATAATCCAGGAAGCGCTCATTAACGTCCAGAAGCATGCCCACGCCCAGCAGGCTTGGGTCCATCTCTCCGATAACACGCATGTCCTGGAGATTACCATTGGCGATGACGGGCGGGGTTTCGACCTAGAAAATACGTCAAATGACGGCCAGCCTCACTTCGGGCTCGCTATTATGCGGGAGCGCGCCGAAGGTATTGGTGCTACATTCTTTCTGGGTACGGAGCCCGGCTCGGGAACTCGCGTGACCGTGCGCCTTCCCCTGGAGGACAGATGACCATGCGCGTTTTGGTCGCAGATGACCACTCTCTCTTCCGTGACGGTTTAGTCAGCC
>SOJU01000034.1 GCA_004376465.1 Anaerolineales bacterium
GCGCCAACGAAAGCCACGATCTGCCCCGGGGAAATGCGCAGGGCTTTCGTTAATTCCATATCACCCGCTCAGCAATCTTCGTAAATGGGGTTGTGAGAGCAGCGCTTCTAGAACTCCGCCGCCGACGGCGAGTGATTTATCTGAAATCGAGAAGCAATAGGATGGTTCACATCGCGGGTCTAGATCGCCAATTTTCGCCGTCGCTTCGATGTGCACGCCGTCATGAACCAGCCCTCGCAGCGCTCCATCGAAGGGCGCTTCGACCGGCACATCACCAATACGGACAATCTCATCTCCAGCCTTCATCATGGAGCCGATCTCCTTGCCCCCATCCAGAAGCCCGCTGACGGGCGCCCGAAGCACCCGGTCGACATTGAACCCTGTCACTGCTTCTGGGACTTTCGTATTCGGTTCAGCGCTCCCCTGCCAGATAACACGCCCCATATTGTGCCCCCGGTTGGTCTCAATCACTGCGTTACAGTTGACCCCGGCTGTGAATCCCGGTCCGAGTCCGATCGTGAATATGGATGAATCCTGAGTCGCCTCTGGTGGAGTTTTACGCATGCGCCCGTCGACCAGAGCTGATACGTCAATCTGTGTGCTCAAGTTCGCCGCAGGGTCGACAAGCACCGGAACGATGCCCTCGGAGCGAAGCTGTGAGATTTGATCTAAATCGGGGACGGAGACACCCCGAACTCCACCCACCTCGATCTCTCCCGAATAAATAGCTTCGGCAAAGGCGACGCGCCGCCGAACGGCCAGGGGCTGCTCAATCTCGAGTACGACAATGTCGAATCCACAGCGATGCAGGCGCACTGCGACCCCTGTCGCCAGGTCACCCCCACCACGAAGTATGATGAGTGGTCTTTCAATTTCCACGCTTATTGGATCTTTCCTATGCCCCACAGGACTCGCTCTGGCGTTAGTGGGAACGAATCAAACCAGGTGCCGAGCGCATCATGAACCGCGGCGATAACGGCTGGCGCCAATGGGATATAGGGCATCTCAGCCATCCCCCGCGCCCCCCAGGGTCCGAGAGGGTCGGGATACTCTAAGATCAGCGATTCGACCTTGTCTGGGATGTCCAACACAGTGGGAATGAGATAGGTCGAGAGCTGACCTGTCTGGACGTAACCCCCCTCCTGTTGAAAATCCTCCAAGACTGCGTAGCCAACCGCCTGAACGACGGCGCCCTCGATCTGTCCTTCAACCAACTGCGGGTTGATCGCCTGCCCTACATCATTGGCAGAGATAACCTCAAGGATGCGGATGGCGCCGGTCTCGGTGTCCACTTCAACCGAGACAGCCTGAGCGACATAACCATACGAGAAATTAGGCTCTGACTTGCCCGTTTTCGGGTCAAGGGGTGTCGTCGCTGGCGGACGGTATTGATAAAAAGCGATAGCCGGTCGTTCTTCATCCTTCCACTTTTCCAGCGCTTCTTCAGCTGCACCCCGGATCGCATTGCCACTCATGAAAGTCAATCGCGAGGCGGATGCAGATCCCGAATCCGCGGTTTGCGCCGTATCAGAGACGATCAAGCGAACCTTCTCGATCGGGACACCGACCGCCTCTGCGGTCATTTGAACCATCGCCGTATGCGCCCCTTGCCCGACTTCCGCCCCTGCGTGATGCAGAACGACTTCCTCAATCTCTGTCACGCCGTGCAATTCAATCTCCGCCGAACATTGTTCCGGCGCACCGAACGAGAACCCAACATTCTTATAGCCACAGGCGAAGCCTACACCGTGCCGGATGTGCTCTTCCTGTGTGTCATCAGGGGCTTTTAACTCAGGTCTACTCCAACCACGCCCTGTATGTTTCCAGCCGGCCCTTTCCGCAGCCTTTTCGACGACTTTGTCGATGCTTACGCCCTTCGGTAGAGGCGTATCTACGGAAAGAAGAGACCCCTCTCTCAGCAGGTTCCGAACTCTGATTTCCACCGGATCGATCCCGAGCGATTCTGCCAGCTTATTCATTTGCCCCTCGGCAGCAAAAGCCCCCTGTGGTCCTCCAAAACCGCGGAAGGCGCCGCCAGGAATGTGATTTGTATAGACGGAATATGCATCTACCTTCACGTTCGGAATCTCATAAGGACCCGTGCACATCAGGGTGGCATTCCCGAGAACCTTGGTGGAGGTATAGGCGTATGCACCGCCGTCCTGGATCACATCAACCTCAGCAGCTGTGAGAACGCCATCTTTCGTGGCCCCCCATTTCGCCCTCAAGATGAAAGGATGCCGCTTGTGATGACCGATGATCGATTCCTCCCGGGACCAGATGATCTTGACCGGCCTATCGATACCTTGCTGGTGCAAACGATAGACAGCGAGAGCCAGGGCGATCTGGATCGACATATCCTCCCGTCCGCCGAAGGCTCCCCCGATCGCCGGGTAGATCACACGTATCTGATCCCGTGGCAGCCCTAATGCGTGGGCAACTTGTTCCTGGTCTTCATGCGTCCATTGTCCGGCGGCTTCGATCGTCACCCGCCCTTCTTCATCGATATAACAAATTCCCGCTTCTGGCTGCAAATACGCATGCTCCTGAGGAGGCGTATGGTATTCCCCTTCGATGATCACATCCGCCGCCCCAAAACCTGCCTCAAGATCCCCTTTCCGAATCTGGTAATGACAGAAAACATTACTTCCATTATCGGGGTGGATGAGGGAGTTTGATTCACGCATCGCTTCCAGTGGATCCAGAACCACTGGCAAGTCCTCATAGTCCACCACGATGCGTTTGACCGCCTCCGCGGCTATCGCTTCTTGATCGGCAATAACCAGCGCGACCTGGTCACCTATGAAACGGACCCGTTCGGTATAGGGCTTGGATGATCCCGGACCACACAATACAGGCTGATCGGGCATGATCAGGCCGTACTCGTTTACGGGCACGTCCTTAGCGGTGAAGACCGCTACGACACCGGGGATGGATTCAGCAGAGGTACTATCGATCTTGGTGATGCGTGCGTGAGGTCGACCCGCAAAAAGAATCTTCATATATGCCTGGTTGGGGCGGTTGATATCCCCCGGGTAAAGGGCTTTTCCAGTAACTTTTTCTACGGCGTCGACGCGCTGGATCGATTTTCCAATCACAGACATTCAGTGCTCCAGGCGATTGTTATTTCGATTAAAACTTAGACTCCCTAACTGGATGCCCTGCGGTAACCTACGATCGCAGTCGCTCCAATTCAAGGTCGAATATGCGTCGCAACACTGCGATGCTAATTGCGTAGGTAGGGTCCATACCAAAATAGGACAGCGAGCCAGCTCCCAGATTCTTCCCTCGGGTCAGCGGAGTATCCGATGCATAGTGGAGGACGCCAAGGTCAAATGGCAGACCATATAAGTTGACGATCTCATTAATCGGATATCGTTTTGGGCGGAAGAGTTCATATACAGCTGATAAATACGGGCTTGCCTCCATCTCGATGTCCGTGTAACCCTCTCGGTAGAACACATCCATGTAGCGCGGCGTTTGCAGGAACGTACCCAGTACACTTACTGCCTTCTGATTGTCGAGAACTGTTCCATAAACCAGGTCATCGCGAAGATCGGCAGCGCTGAAGGAATTCTCGAAGAGATATGTGTTGCGCGAATGCTCGTCATGAATGACTGCCGGGATCATCACGTCGCCAATGACGCCGTTCAGAGTCGCCGCCTTGCCCATGACGTAAACCCCGCGTAATTCTCCAAACCGTGTGGCAGCATTTGAGAGGATCAGGTAAGCCGCCATCCCCAGTGGATAGTCGATGTTCATAACAATCGCGTCAGAGTCTTTAAGCCGATCGAGGTCCTCACGCTGGAGCCGAGGGTCGATCCAATCAGGTCGTATATGTCTAAGCTCGATAAGCTGAGCCTCTACATCGAAAGCATGTTCGTTCTGAACGCGTATGATCCCAGAATCTCTTTCGGCTTGTGCGCGTTGACTATGTGCATCTTTACCATGGTCCGACCGCACGTACTTCTTAAGCGTGTAGTAAAGGAAATTCTCCCGGCTGGAGGGGATCTGTCTGGATTTGATCTCCTCCCACTCTTCCAGGAGGTCATGGCACTCCGGCTGCTGCAGGTAGCGGACAAGCTCTTCTTCATGGCGGAGGGCATAACCACTGATTAAGTTGACGATACTGTGAGCGTTACTGGAAACGAAATACACCGGCCGCTGCAGGATGGAGGGGATGGCCTCCTCGACACATTCCCACCAAATTTGGGTCGCCTGACGGTAATCATTCAGAGAACCTGCTAAAAGACGGATATTTAACCGTTTCTCCTTCGAGGCAATTGCGTTGAGCACCGACCAGAACGACTCCCCCCAGGCCTCGTGTAATCTCCTCAAATCGCCGGTTGCAATCGCCAAACCAGAAGCCAGAACCGCAAGCCCCTCATCCGTATCGATCGGGTCGTCTAGAAACGATCTTACCTGTTCACCTTGTAATAGATGATGAAGTTTATTCCACTCGATTTGGTAGGCTGTTAAGAGCGGAACCATATCGTCGATATCTGAGCGGCTGGCGATGTAGCAGGCAAGTGTATCTTTCCCATCGAAGAAACTCCTCCGACGGCGAGCCTGCGCCACAGCCGGCTGCCACTTCTCTACATACCCGAATCCCTTCTGCACGAAGACGGCCTGGCTTTGACCAAGCACAACCCGCTCCACATCCACGATGCACGAGGGGAGGCGAAGAGAACTGTATATTAGCGCCGATATATCCGAAACTTCGGAACGCGCATCCGGATGAAGAGATGACCCCATGTTTGTGTGCACTTCCTCAAGGGAACGCACTCGCACATCCATTGTGGAACGAAGGAGCGAGTAATAAGTCCGCATGTAGAGCTCGATTTCTTCAGAGCCTGTTCGTGGTACGGTTCTATCCATCGATATGCCTCAATACTTGCGTTTCCTTTTCTCTGCGCGCTCCCTGCGCTTCTTACGTTTCTCAGCCTTCCGGTCGACCGGGACATCTGTTTCGCCCGGCCGAATAGGAAAGACCATCGCGTAGATAACGCTTAGAACCGTGTAGCTCAGGAGTGTGAACAGGAAACCCACGATGATCTTGATCAGCAAACCGCCTCCCAGAAAGGGAGCGAATTTGGGATAAATGGCACCGTACGGCATGTACATCCAACCGTTCTCAGCGTTGGCGCGCAGAAACCAATCAGCGAAGAAATAACCACCGACGGCGAAGAGCGCAATCAGGATTAATCCCACCCCTCTCCACTTGGGATCTAAACGGTCCCGCTCATCCCGCTCCTTATCGAGAGATCTAAAGCGGTAGGAATCTCGTCCCATGACGGCTTCCTCCTCCTCGGCTCGCTAAGAACCGAGAAATCTTGCGATTAACTCCCCTCAGGGAGCATCTATCTCATTCGACATGTCCCAACAATACCGCAAGAAATTCATTGTGACTCAGAACCCTGCTGCATCAGTTCAGCAGCGTGCTCGAAGGCAGAGAGTATCTTATAGTAACCAGTGCAGCGGCACAGGTTACCTGTAATCGCCTGCTGGATCGAAAAAAGATCAGGCTCGGGCTGTTCTTCGAATAATTTCGCCCCTGCCATCAAGAACCCCGGCGTGCAGTATCCACATTGCACTGCACCTTCATCAATAAAAGCCTGCTGCAGCGGATGGAGCTTGTCATCTTGACCGAGCCCTTCGATGGTAACGATCTCCGCCCCGTGCGCCCTCGGTGCGGGCACCATGCATGCCATCACCGCCACGCCGTCGAGAAATACCGTGCAGGCACCGCATTCACCTTCCGCACAGCCTTCCTTCGTACCGATTAAACCCCCTTCCTCACGCAAGAGACGCAGAAGAGTTTTATTAAACCCACTCTTGAAGCTAAGCGGCTCCCCATTGATGGTTGTCTCGATCGCCACGTCTTGATGATGCTCCATGGAGTCTGAGAGGGGTTGAAGCGGTTGAAATCCTGAGCTTCCCCGCAACATCACTGGATTCTTGGGGAAACCCTCTTGCTCGTTGCCATTATTGATCTTTCGCAGCGCCCGGAGTGTGCAGACTCGCACCATCTCCTGGCGGTATCCTGAGCTTCCCCGCAAATCGTCAATGGGACGAGCTTCAGACGCAGCGAGTTCGGCAGCCCTTTCGATAACATCAGGCTGGAGTTCCTTTCCTGTCAGATATGTCTCTGCCTCTGTTGCGTGGATGATCGTCGGTGCCACTGAGCCAAGCGTGATTACCGAGTTTTCAATTCGCCCCTCCGTAATCAATAGCACAACAGCTGCGTTTACGACCGAAATCGCTTGCGCTCTACGCAACCCGAGTTTGATAAACGTGCTTTGAGCATTTTCTGCGAGGGTCGGGAAGGCGATGTCGCTCATCAGCTCCCCGTCCTTCATCACTGTTTTCCGGACGCCGGTGTAGAAATCCTTAATCGGTACTGTGCGTTCCCCATCCACAGAGAGCAAAGTGAGCTGTGCTCCCAGCGCCATGAGCGGCGGGATGGCATCGTTGGCTGGTGAGGCGGTGATGATATTCCCGGCGACCGTTCCACGGTTGCGGATTTGGGGTGCGCCCACCTGCCAGCAGGCTCGCGCCAGTGCGAACGCCTTCTGTTGAATGAGCTCTGACCCGGCACAATGATTGTGTGTCACCAAAGGGCCGAGGTGAATCCAACCATCATCATCAAGCGTAATCATATCCTGGCCCGGTATGCGGGAAATATCAATCAAAATATCTACACCCGGCCGTTGTCCGCGGTCCAATTCAAGGATCAGATCGGTTGCCCCGGCGACGATTCGAGCTCCCTCATTGTGTGTCGCTAGAAGTTCTGCGGCTTCCTGTAAGGTCGAAGGGGAGTAATAGCGCGTCCACATAATCTGTCTCTACTTGCCCTTTCCTTTGCGAGGGCGTTTTGGCGAATGTGCCATTCTTTCACCAGTTCCGCCATGGCGCAACATGATGATCTGTGCCAGAACGGACACGGCTATCTCCTCCGGCGTTTCAGCGTTTAATTCTAGCCCTATTGGCGATGTCACGCGGGCGATTTGATCCTCCGTTACCCCTCGCTCGCGCAAAGCCGCCACAGTAGTCTCCCAGCGACGCCGCGACCCTATTACCCCGATGTACGCCGCGGAGGTCTCCAACAGCGCCGGCAGACCCTCAACATCCACATCGACGCCGCGTGTGGTCAAGACCAGGTAAGTACTCTCGTGGATATCCACATGCTCTGGTAATTCCTTTAGAGAGCAGGAGAAAAGCTCGTCGGCATCCGGGTGATGCTCCGGAGTGGCAAATTCCGCCCGATCGTCGGCGACGACCACACGAAACCCAAGCCACTTGGCAAGGTGGACGATAGCTTTGCCGACATGACCTCCACCGGCTACAACAAGAGTTTCATTGGCTTTGATCGGTTCAATAAACACTTCTGCCTCGCCTCCACAGATGCCCACATCGCCTTTTTCAGGGTCGCGGAAAGCATACACAATCGTCCTCGTATCTCCATCCCTTAGCGACTCGAGCGCTTCAGCGACAACGCGGCTTTCCATCTCGCCGCCACCGATCGTTCCATCGATGCTACCATCCGGGAAAACAATCATCTTGCTGCCCGCCCGTCGCGGCACTGCGCCCTGGGTTCGAATCACCGTCGCCAGTGCCGCTACTCCGCCTTTGCTCTCAAGCTCTGCCAACGTCTCGTAGATACCCACTAACCCTCCAAAAGCGCCAGAATTACAGGAACCAACTGCTTTTTTCGAGAGACCACACCGCGAGCCTCGTACGTTTCATCTGACAGACGCTTATATGGCAGCTCATAAAGAAGCGCTGGAGCTCTGCGGATTACGATTCGGCTCGAACCATCTACGATGTCGGTCACCATTAGAAGTGCGAAACTCAAACCGCGTGCTTCGATGAGGTTGTCTAGCGCTTCATTGAGCTCTGATAGATGATCATCCACTTCACGAAGATCGGTCACTTCAGCCTGAGCAATCCCAAATTTTACTCCGGCGGATTCATAAATTTTCAAGTCGCTCGAAATAACATCATCGGCTTCACGTGACGCGAGCCCGGCTGCTGCATTAAGAACCGCCTCACCGAAGCTCTCAGTAGACTCGTTCTCCAATGGAGAACCGCCGACGAAAGCCCACCGGCCAAGGCGTTCACATGCACGGTGATCGCGATCGGTAGTTGTTGGGGAATTTAGGCGAAGCGTATCCGAGAACACACCAGCAAGGAGCAAACCAGCGATTGCAGGCGGTGCGCTCATGCCATTGTCCTCGATCCGTTCAGAGACTAGTGTGCTTGTGCTCCCAACAGGGTCCACACGGAACCGAATAGGCAGCCGCGTCGGCGGGTTGTTCACGCGATGGTGATCCAGAACTTCAAGAAGATCGGCTTCATCCAACGATCGGATAGACTGACTTACTTCATTGTGATCAACTAGAATGATCTGGAGCCGGGGTGGATTGAGCAAATCCCTCTGCCGGCATATACCGACATAGCGCCCCTCCTGATCAACCACCCAGAAATCATTACGTTCTTCGCGCAGCACTCTGGGAAGTCCCTCACGTATTCGTGAATTAGAGAGGAATTTCGGCACTTCGGTGTCAGCCACTTCCCTGCACGGTTGATCGAAGAGTTCCTGAAGGCGGATATCCTGCAACTCTAGTCTTGGTCCCACTAAATTGCTCAGGGATCGAAACAGGCTGAAACCCGAGATAAGGCCGAATGGTATTCCATTCGAATCAACAACCGGTGCGACCGTTCCTGTTCGATTTGCGATCGCCCACGCATCACGCAGTGTTTGATCCGGCGTAACGGTGTCATATCTATGAACGACAACTTCGAAGCGGGGAGATGCATCCGCTAGAAACTCAGGAGGAGATAATTCCAGGCGGTCGAGAACCCATGCCGTCTGTGCGTTAAGGGGGCCGGCGCGAGCAGCTACAACTTCACCGTCGCCCTTAGCATTCCGGAACCAGGCATAGCCGATCGCAGATGCGATCGCATCGGTATCCGGGTTAACATGTCCAACGACGTAGATCTTGCTCATTCTGTCTCTACTCCATCGCTTTTGCTGATGCCGCGGTTTGTGATTCCTATCATACTATGGACATTCACTCGTAAGGGATCATTCTTGCGATTTCAAGGCACTCCATACGCGTTCGGGCGTCACAGGCGCGATTAGCACGTCCGCACCACATGCATCCATGACCGCATTCGCAACTGCGGGTGCGACACCGTCCATTGGAATCTCAGCAACTGCTTTCACACCGAAGGGATGGGATGGCTCAAACGTTTCCACGAAGATCGTATCCAGCTCAGGCATCTCGTGCGCGGCGAAGATATGATAATCCCGGAAGTCCACCTCCCGCGGACGACCTTCTTCATCATAGAGCATTTCCTCACACACAGCATAGCCAAGCGCCTGCGTCATGCCGCCTTCAACCTGCCCGGATGCTGTTAGTGGGTTAACGATCACGCCTGAATCAACCGCCATTAGTAACCTATCGACGATCACCTGTCCGGTCTCAACGTCGACTGTCACTTCCGCAAACTGGGCGGCGAACGGCGGGGGAGCGACGGGAGAAACAAAGGAACCGACGCCCATAATCTGTTCTTGATCTTCGTGATGTAAAGCGTTGAGGGCAATCGCCTCCAACGTGATGGACCGCCCATCAGGTGACCAGGCACATCGGTCTCGCAGCACAATCTCATCAGGCGGGATCGCCTCTTTCTCCGTCCCCAGCATGCGCGCGGCGCGGTGGCAGATTCGATCCGACACTTTCTGGGCAGCGCCTACAACAGCTGCGCCAGAGATATAGGTCGTACTCGATGCGTATGCGCCTTTATCGAATGGGGTGAAATCCGTATCCGAAGAATAGACGATGATATCTTCAACAGGGACACCCAGGACTTCAGCCGCTTGCTGAGCAAGGACAGTGTCCGAACCTGTGCCCAGGTCCGTCGCGCCAACAAGTAGATTAAACGATCCATCTTCATTGATCTTTATACTAGCGCCACCCATGTCGAGGTAAGCGATGGCCGTCCCCTGCATTACCAAAGCGACACCGATCCCCCGTCGGAGATGAGGTTTTGCCTCGACGGTGTGCCACTCCAGGTTTTTGAACTTCGTATCCCACCCTACGCCCGCTCTACCTTGCCGGACGCAATCCTCCAACCCACAGGTGTTAATAATCTCAGGCATGGGCTCTCGTCCTTCCGACCAGGCGGTGCTGAATGGATGAAGCTCACCCGCACGCAAAGCATTCTTCAACCGGAATTGCAACGGATCTAGATTTAATTCGCGTGTGATACGCTCCATGTGTCGTTCAACAGGCCAGAACCCTTGCGGAACACCATAGCCTCGATAGGCGCCGGAGGGAGGGGTATTCGTGTAAACGACATCTGCATAGAAACGAATGTTTGGCGATTCACGGTATGGACCATCGCCCACATAAAGCGCCATAGCCTTGTGCCCGGTATTGCCGGTGACGGTGAGGGCATGACAGCCGTACGCGCCGGTATCGCTCAAAACGCGCATCTCATTGGCGGTGATTGTGCCATCACTTTTTACACCCGTCTTCATGCTGATGCGCATAGGATGGCGTGTTCGTGCTCCATAGAATTCCTCGGCGCGTGTAAATTCAAAACGCACTGGTCGACCTGTAGCGATTGTCAGATGCGCAGCCACATCCTCGATCAAGACTTCCTGTTTCCCGCCAAAACCGCCGCCAATGCGCGGCTTGATCACCCGTATCCGTTTCGCCGGTAGGTTTAGAACTGGCGCAATTTGACGGCGCACGTGGAAGGGAACCTGCGTGCTGGTACGGATCACGAGGCGATCATCCTCATCCCAGTACGTCACAACAACATGCGGCTCGATATGCGCCGGACTTACTTTTGGAACTTCATAGGATGCTTCAAAAATATGATCCGCTTCAGAAAAACCTTTCTCTACATCGCCGATGTCAATGTGGATCTGAGCGGCGAGGTTCCGGCTTGGATCCGAGTCAGCGAAATTAACATAATCCGGTTCGTCATGGATTTGCACCGCACCTTCAGCTTGAGCCTCTGCTGAATCGAGGATCGCCGGCAGTGGTTCATACTCCACATCGATTAGATGCAAAGCCTGCACGGCGATCTCTTCAGTCTCTGCAGCGACGAAGGCCACGCGGTCACCAAAGAAACGCACCTTGTTGTCTAAAGAGAATGTATCGAGCGGACCCGGGATCGGGTCGGATTGACCGGCAGTGGAATACGCCACACGGGGTATGTCCTCCGAGGTTAATACGGCTGCTACCCCAGGCAACGAACGAGCTTTGGAAGCATCTATCTTTTTAATCCGGGCGTGGGCCACCGGGCTGCGCAGGACTTTCGCGACCAACATTCCACGCATCTCAATATCCGCCGTGAAAGCCGGCTTACCGGTGACCAGTTTGATCGCGTCGACTTTCGGCTCAGGGGAACCCACGGTCTGATAGGCCTCCGTCCTCGGGTTAATTTGAATGCGAGGCATGACGCTTATCTGCGTTGCGATTTCAGGGCTATCCGACCCTAATAAAGTTCGGGGGTCTTCAACATCATCGGGGGGGAAGAACAGATCCGGTGGGGCTGGAAGCGGCGCTTCAAGAGGTTCCACAGACTCACCGCGCAAGATAGCGGCGGCGCGCAGAACAGCTTGGACGGGTTTTATGTAGCCGGTGCAGCGGCAAAGTACACCTGAAAGCACTTCACGAACCTGAGCTTCTGTTGGATTCGATTCTTCTTCTAACAAAGAGCGGGCAGCGAGGATCATCGCCGGTGTACAAAAACCACATTGAATGGCTCCCGTATCGACGAACGCCTGCTGCAAAGGATCAAGCCCTTTGCTTTTCCGCCAGCCATGTTGTGGATGCTCCCCCAGCGCTTCGATCGTCACCAGCTCATGCCCATCTGCTTGGACTGCAAGCATGACGCAGCTATTCACAGGTTCTCC
>SOJU01000002.1 GCA_004376465.1 Anaerolineales bacterium
AGAACTACCTGCGTGAGAATCCGGACATGGCTTCCGAGATCGAAGCGGGGATTAGGAAAGATGCCGATCTAGAAGAAGACGGCAGTGAAGGAGAAAACGAGACGAGCGATTGACGCTCGTGTTATCATTATAGTGCTGCGTGATCCAATTTATGAAAAACGCGGCCAGAGCATTGCGAAAGATCTCTGAGATGAGATTTGGCACCGATAGAGAAGAACAACGTTAGGATGGTAGGTGAAAAAGGTGGGATTTTGCCCTCTGAGAGGGTGTAGCAAAAGATAGCCTGCCCACTCCATGTTGCGATCTGCATGCGTGGAGTGATTCGGAGTCAGATCGTCATTTCGGGATTGCAAAATCCCGTGAGCATTGCATTGAGCCGCAGCCGATAAGGTTCGCGGTTTTTGTGTTCAGGGGAGGTGAGTAACGTGGCGGGAGCGATTACCGCCTTGAAATTGCAGCGGAGAAAGAAGAATAGAGTAAACGTATTTATTGATGATCAATATCAATTTGCAGTTCAAAGGATTATTGCGGCCGGTTTAAAGGTCGGACAGGAATTATCTGAAGCAGATATTGAGCGGTTGAAAGATGAGGATGAGGAACAGCGCGCTTATGAACGCGCGTTGCGCTATCTGTCAAGGCGCCCTCATTCCGAGAAGGAAATCGCTAATAAGCTCTCTCGGAACCGGATCGAGATCGACGTGCAGGACCAGGTTCTAAAGAGGCTGCGAGAAGCATCCCTTGTCGATGATGTTGAGTTCGCTCGAGTTTGGGTTGAGAACCGGCAAATATTTCGTCCAAGAAGCGGGCTGATGCTGAGGAGCGAACTACGCGGTAAGGGAGTGTCAAAAGAGGCGATCGAAACTGCCCTTGAAGGGTTCGACGAGGCTGATGCAGTTCTCACTGTAGCCAGGAAAGCACGTAAACGTTACGGTGATCTTGCAGAAGAAGCTTCCAATCGTCGGCTGAGACAGTTCCTCGCCCGTCGCGGCTTTTCCTTTGAACTCATATCCTCCACATTATCGATTTTGATGGATGAGGAAAGCGGCTCTGATGAGAAAAGTGAGGTAGAAGAGTGAATGGACCACTGATAATCGGTATCGTAATATCGCTGGTTGCAGGCGCGGTTATTGGGTACTTGCTGCGTCAATTGCAGATTGAGCGTGCTGTGCGAGGCCGCACGGCGGAAGCCGAGCGGATGATTGACGAAGCCCAAGCGCAGACGAAAGAAATTGAATTGGCGGCGCGCGATCATGCGCTGCGAATACGCGATGAGGCTGAAGGAGAGATAAGCCGCAAGAGGGCCGAGCTCTCGAAAGAAGATGAGCGTCTTCAGCAACGAAGAGCGGAAAATGATCGCCGACTCGATCAGCTAGAGAAGCGCGAACAAACGGTAAATAAACGCCAGAGTAATATCGACCGCCGTTCGAACGAGTTGGATGATCGCCTTGCAGAAATCCTCGTTGAGCTCGAACGTGTATCCAGCATGACCCGAGAAGAAGCCAAAGCCCAGCTTCTTCAAGAGGTAGAACGGGAATCCCGGGCGGATATGCTCAGGATTATTCGACAGATCGAAGAAGAGGCGCAGGCGGAGGGGGATAAACGTGCCCGTCATTTGATCGCCGACGCAATCCAGAGGGTGGCTTCGGACCACGTTTCCGAAATTACAGTATCCGCGGTCTCTTTGCCTTCGGACGATATGAAGGGCCGCATCATCGGCCGGAACGGACGGAATATCCGAGCGTTCGAACAAACTGCCGGAGTGGATGTGGTCGTCGATGATACGCCTGAGGCGGTAACAATCTCGTGTTTTGACTCTGTCCGACGGGAGGTCGCCCGGCGCTCTATGCAAGCACTTGTATTGGATGGGCGCATCCATCCTGCCCAGATTGAAAAGATTGTAAGCGAACAAAGAAAGGAAGTTGACCGGCTCATTGTGGAGGAGGGAGAAAGCGCCGCTTTCGAAGCAGGTGTTCCCGGACTTCATCCGGAGATCATTAAGAAGCTTGGCCGCTTGAAGTTCCGCACTTCGTATGGCCAGAACCAGCTCGCTCACGCGATAGAGTCGTCACAGCTCGCAGCAGTGATCGCCGCGGAGTTGGGCGCAGATGTAGAAATCGCCAAAGCTGGAGGGCTGCTTCACGACATCGGTAAGGCGATGGACCACGAAGTGGAGGGGACTCACGCGGCGATAGGAGCGGATTTCTGCCGCCGTTATGGCGTCAATCCAATCGTCGTTAATGCTATCGAAGCCCACCACCGTGACATTGATCAAGAATCTGTAGAAGCGGTGATTGTCGAGGCGGCGGATGCGATCAGCGGCGCTCGACCAGGAGCCCGGCGTGAGAGTCTTGAGCAGTATGTTAAGCGTATCAAGTCGTTGGAAGAGATTGCAAATTCATTCGACGGAGTTTCACAGAGTTTTGCACTACAAGCAGGGCGAGAGATCCGTGTGATTGTCCGCCCCGAAGATATCGACGATCTTGAGTCGACGCGTCTTGCGCGTACCGTCGCCAAGAAGATCGAAGAGGGGATGCAGTACCCAGGGCAGATAAAAGTCACGGTCATCCGGGAGACACGCGCAGTCGAATACGCGAAGTAAAGATTCCTGTGTGAGGCCTGCACATTACGGTCGCGGCCAACTAATCATTGCTATGATGAAAAAAAGGCGCCGGGAAATCCGGCGCCTTTGAGTTTAATAGTATTATGTTATTTATTTGCTGATCTCTCGCGGTTGGCGGTAGAGAAACCCGAATTCTCTTTCCGGGTAGGTCTCACGCAAGCGGTCATCCCAGATGAACTTGCTGGCGATGGTCAGGTTGAGCAGACGAGCATCCAAGGAGCGCATCGTTTTCTCCAGCTTGAGAGTCTTGCTATTACTCGCAGTGAGCGTTCGAAGACGAGTGAATTGGACTCGGTTTCGTGTCTCTCGATGGTAATCAAAATGTGAAGCATTTCCTTCTTCCAGGTCGGATAGATATGCTCGCCACAGATTCAATCGCATCCCCATTTCTTGTTCTGATTTGCGCCCGAGCGCACTGCGCCACTTGTTGAGAATCCTTTTCCATTGGCTCTGTAGATTCGCATACCGTGCTTTCTGGTCGGAGTTCATCTCAGTTTCTTGTGCCAGGGATTCGTCCTGAGTCATTAGTAATCCCCCCGTGCTGAGGCGGGGGTAGGGGGGCGAATCAGGTTTGGCGCGTTTGGCTAGGGGCCAGAAAATATCCACTGAGAGAAGAAAATCTTCAATCTCATCTAGCATCGCTTCGAAAAGATCGAGATTGTAATCAATGGATTCCATTTATCTTTTTGCTTCGTACAGGGCGGCACCGATCGCGTCGAGGAGTTGGCCGCGGGTGGCAGGCTTGACAAGATATCCCGCGGCGCCGAGCGCATTTCCCTCGTCGATATCTTTTTGCTGACCTTTGGCCGATAGAAATATGATCGGGGGAATCGTTTTTTTCTCTTCCGAGAGTACACGGATAACATCGAAACCCGTGATTTCAGGCATCATTACATCGAGGAGAAGAAGATCAAACACCTCATCGCGAAGCATCTTGAGCGCCTCTTCGCCGCTGTAAGCGAGCGAGAGCTCATACCCTGCAGGAAGCAGTGTTAATTCGATAAGCCCGACGGTATCGGGTTCATCATCCACAATGAGTATTCTTGCCTGGTTTTCCGTCACTTTCTACGCTCAATTCCTGTGTTTGTATCACCCCAATTGTAACCTGCGAAAGGGAACCCGCCAAATCCTCGTGGCGATATAGTAACTGTCTTAAAGGGATAGGACAATCTGTTGTTCAATTCAACTTCAGATGAGTGACCGTATGCTGGCATCTTCGGCGACGTCCGAGATTAAGCTCGGGCCGCCCAGGGGGAAACCATTATGGATCCTGATGACTGACGATCTAATTCGCATCCAACCCGAAAGCGATCACATCATACTCGAGCATCGCTGGATCGGCCTCTCGTGGTAATAAAAGTGACAGTTCGAAATCGACTGCCTCTCCGGCTTCAAGAAGTTCGGCGGGGGAACCCCATCCAGCTGAAAGTATAAGCCCCTCTTCATTGCGCGCAGTCACATAAATGGAAGGTTGTCTGATGAGCGTATTGTCAGGGTTGGTTATCACCCCGCGCAAGAACACGATTGAGCCAAGGGCTTCATATTGCGAAATACTTAACTCTAGCAGCGAAACCGTTTCGTCCGCGGCCAAGGGGGCAACCCCTTCCACCGATGCGTGTGCATTCAGCGTGCGCATCGCATCCTCGGAGGCGAGGATTTCAGGAGAGATCCCCCAAAATTGTTGGATGGTGAATGAGTGAATCCCACCAGGTTGTATGGGGAGTGGGGGGGTGATTGGTGCTATCCCAACCATTTCATCCTCGTTCTCTAAAATGAGCAGGCCAGAAGCCCATACCCAATCCGAGGAAGGGTTATGGATGGAGCCTAAAAAGAAGGGCATACCCTGGTCTGTGAATTGGAGCGCTGGCGGCTCTAGAAATTGAAGATCCGGTTCTGGAGGAGATGTATCAACAACCATATCCAGGAAGAAGACCAGGTCATCAGGCTCAAAGCCCCCATTGGCTAAGGCGATAAAGGGTGACGATTCGCGCGGGGGTATGTGTGTGGTAGAAGCCACAAGATGAGCATAACCCATCGGCTCCTGGTTTTCATCAAGCATGAGAACGGCGAGGTCACGCAATTTTGCTTGAGAGATGCCAGCGCTTGTGATCTGCCCGAGGATCACCGTATCACCCTCAGAGTTTATCTGCCACGTTGTGTTCTGGATTTCTCCCTGGACTCGTCGAACGCGTGGGATTCGCTCAGCATAGATCTCGGCGGTCGTGTCAACCACGGCTAAGGCCCCCGCAAAATCTAATGCGAATAACGCCTCCTCATCTGGCAAAAAACTGGCGGGGATCGCCGGCACTGTCGCTTTATCCAATTCAACACCTTCTGCACCGAACAGAGTAACGGTGACCGAAATCCCACCAAGTGGAAACTCGGCTTTGTTGATCAGCCTTCCAATCACCTGCCACGAATCAGGAGCCTGACCCGGTATTAGATTAAGGGATAGTAGATCGATTTCGGGAGCGGGCGTGGGGCTGGAAGGGATAGCGGTTGGGGTTATTGGGCTCTGGGTTTGTTGTGGATCCGGATTCTGAACCATTCCTGGAAAGGCGGCGCAGGACCCGATGGTGAGTGCAGCGAAAAACATGGAAACGAGGAACCAAGGACCTGGCTTATTCTTTTTTACAGTGTGAGGGCGGAATGACATAACCCACATTTTGAGTACCATCCAGATTTTCCCAGTCATGATGAGAGAATTAAACCATGAGTTGGATCATTATGCATCACACCGTGAATACGCGTGTGTCACCTTCCCCCATGTGTTCACAGGAGAACGCGGCTCTATATATCTAGGAAGTATTGGTCAATAAACGGGAAGAGTCGGATCTACCTGCAGTGCCCACGCGTTGATGCCGCCCTGTAAGCTCAAAGTTTTCTTGAAACCTGCGCCGATTAGGAGGTGCAGCGCTCGTGCAGAACGTAAGCCTGTTCTACAGAAAAGAATGATCTCCTCAGCATTATCCAACTCAGCCATACGGGTCGCCATTAAGCCAAGGGGAATGGACCCGGCGTTCGGGAGGGCGGAGATCTCCAGCTCGTGTGGCTCACGCACGTCGATCAGATGGACGGGTTCACCGGCTGCCAGCCTCTTAGCGAGCTCGGAAGGTTCGATTTCCCAATCGTGTGCATGGCTGCTCTCGTCATTGTCGTGCCCGGGAACACCGCAGAAAGCCTCATAGTCAATCAGTTTTGTAATAGATGGGTTTTGCGAACAGACCTTGCATTCAGGGTTCTTCTTCAATTTGACCAACTCAAAGCGTATATCCAGGGCGTCATAGATGAGCAGCGTACCGATGAGAGGCGTCCCGATTCCGAGCAGCAGCTTGATAGCCTCCGTCGCCTGGAGAGTCCCGATTGTTCCCGGAAGCAGGCCGAGTACACCACCCTCGGCGCAAGATGGGATTAATCCCACCGGTGGGGGATCGGGGAAAAGGCAGCGATAACAAGGGCCTTTCTCCGCCCAGAACACGCTGACTTGTCCATCAAAACGCGAAACCGATCCGGAAACATTCGCTTTCCCCGTCAGGACGCAAAGATCATTAATCAGATAGCGAGTGGGGAAATTGTCTGAGGCGTCGATTATCAAATCAAAAGGTTTGGATATCTGTTCAGCATTCTCTGAAGTGAATGGTTCGTCGAACACGACGACTTCGGCTTCCGGGTTGATGTCGGACAAACGGTCCCGGGCGGAGAGAACCTTCCGCTCACCGATCCAAGAAGTGCCGTGGATAATCTGCCGCTGCAGGTTCGTTAATTCGACAACGTCGTGATCGACGAGTCCGATTCGTCCAACACCCGCTGCGGCGAGGTACATGGAGACGGGCGAACCCAGGCCGCCTGCACCTACGATGAGGATCGACGATGCTTTAAGTCTCTCTTGGCCCTGCAAGCCAACCTCGGGTAGTAGCAGCTGGCGTGAGTATCGCCGAAACTCTGAACGTGTAAGCTCGCTTCGTTCGCTGAATGTTTCCTTCATCTTATTCCCTGGTGTATGATCCCGGGTTCGAAAGGATAGCTTCTCCCATTCTACCCTTGAACGCGCCATTCTGTCTGTGGGTTGGGGAATGCGTGGTTAGTGCGGCCGGTTCGTTCGCACTTATCTGGAAGAGAGGAGTCGTGTGAATATGGCAGCCTGGAGTGGGTTCAACGTTGTATTATGTAAAGTAATTTGTGGCTGATTTCTGATCCAAAACCATCCACCATGCGCCTGGGTACTTGAGTCACGTAGTTTGGTGTGACTTCCGCTGATATAATGACAGGCTACCTATTCGAGAGAACAGAGGCATGCGCAGCCCTATCAGCTTCCGCAGTACGGATGCCAACGAGCAACCGATAACGCACCAAATTCTACGCCATCTTTCGGTGACGTTTATCACGGCTGCAATCCTGGCGACGCTTTTTACGGCATGGACACCCGCCAGCTTGAACCCCGGGGAACTGGCGAATCAATTCGCGGCCGCACTGGAAGGTGGGGCACCGGAGAATGGCCCTTCAGCTTTTGTACCCTCTGCCCCGGAGGAGACCGAACTACGAATTGGATTGGTCATAGGGCATTCAGGGATTAACCCGAATACAGGCGGCGGTGATCCCGGGTCAATCTGCGAGGATGGCTTGACGGAGTTGGAAGTTAACACCAACGTGGGATATCTTACCGCACAAGCACTCGAGGCAGCGGGGCTGCAAGTAGATATCCTGGAGGAGTTCGACTCGCGGCTTTTTGAATATCGGGCGGTGGCGTTAGTTTCCATCCATGCCGATTCCTGCATCCCAATTAACGACTATGCGACCGGATATAAAGTTGTCAGTGCACTAGACACGGTTGTTCCAGATAAATCACAACGGTTGGTCGATTGCATTATTGATCGTTATTACATTGCGACCGATTTAAATTTCCATGCAGGCAGCATCACACGCGATATGACGGAATATCACACATTCCGCGAGATCCACAGCCAGACACCGGCAGCGATCATCGAGACTGGATTTCTCTATCTTGATCGGGATTTCCTCACTTCTCAGCCAGAGAAAGCGGCCCGCGGGATCGCGGACGGCATACTTTGCTATGTGAATAATGAACCCGCCAGCCTCCCGTGGGAGACTACGCCATGAGTCCGGCAGATTTCAGCCAACAGGATCCATCGATGGATCCATCCGACCGAGCGCATGCGGCGCTCCGCCGCGGTGACATCTCCGAGGCGAGGAGATTTGCGCGCCTGGCGGTCAAGCTCGACCCGCTTTCCGAAAAAGGATGGTTGACTCTGGCTGCCGTTTCGGAGCCGCGCGCAGGGTTGGCATACGCGGCGCGCGCATTGGAAATCAACCCGAAGAGTAAACCGGCGAAAAAAGCGATTCGCTGGCTGGTTCGGCGTCTGCCTTCAGGAGAACGAAAAGCGGCACTGCGGGAAGCGCGGATACCCGAGGATCTCCTTCCGAAAATAACCCCTCTTGATGTTCTGGCGCAACGGCGGATCTTACCCAGACGAGTCTTCATCTCATCGGTGGTTTTAGCCGCGGGAGTAGGGATCTGGTTGGGAGGCGCACCCGCCTCTGCTCTGCAGCCGCAAATCTACCAAGAGCCATTAGCAAAAGCGACGATGACGCCAACTCCCACGAATACACCCACGGCAACACCAACGGCAACGGCGACACCGACGGCAACGCCTACGCCAACGGTCACACCAACTCACGCCCTTTCGTACCTCTCAACCTTCAACGTCTCTCTAGATCAATTGGCGGATGAAGGCCGGTGGATCGATGTGGATCTAAGCGAGCAGCGGGTGACGGCCTACGACGGTGATAATCTTGTAAGGAGCTTCATCGTTTCAACTGGGACTTCAGCTCATCCGACAGTAACCGGCCAGTTCCGCATCTACACAAAGCTCTACTCAACCGCTATGGCGGGTCCCGGCTATTATCTGCCCGGCGTCCCGTACACGATGTATTACTACAAGGGGTATGCACTTCATGGGACCTATTGGCATAGCAACTTTGGTGTCCCGATGAGTCATGGCTGCATAAACTTGTGGACCCCGGATGCGGAATGGCTCTTCAACTTCGCCTCAATTGGAACGCTAGTATACGTTCACTCCTAAGCGGTTCTTTGCCAACCATAGCGCAGTACATTCTGAATCCCCTATGTCTACCATAGGTAAACTGAGGATAGTTATTACCGAGGTAGAGAATTGCATGCAACGTCTCTACAATGATGATGATTCCATAAGATGGTTTCAATCTAAGGTGAAAGAGTTCTTGTGAATCGGATAATCCATCGTCACCTGGAAATCGCTTCCCTATTATCTATTGGATTTGGTAAGATTCTTCATGATCGCTCACTCAAAGAGATCAGAAGCAGCAAAGAACTAAGTGTTAACGTAATTTCCGATTACAACGAAGTACGTAGCGGGCAGGGATGAATTCCGATGATGGCACGACATTCACTATTTGCAGGCCTGGTTGTTGATGAAGATGACAGAGGGGTAGATATCGTTCTTGTTGGTGGAGAGTCATTTTATGTCGTCGATGACGACGGTTTCCTCCGCCATATCGAAAGTGAGCACGTCGATCGGCAGGTCCTCGATCAGTTGCAGGAGATGGTAAAGGGGCACGAGGACATCATCAGTGAGGGGACGATGAAGATGATCGGTCAGGAAGACATCTTCACGAAGGCTGCGATCGAAACGTCACTTCAAAACATGGATGCCCAATTTGGTGTGTTGCTCCAGAGCGGTTTACCCGAGGACATGCGCGCGTATCTGGGGATGATGGGTTTCCGGGTTGTGATAAACGTTCATGGTGAGGTCCTGCGCATTGAGCAGCCTGGAGCAGGGATTGATCCGGGCGAAGAATATTAACCAAGCAGCATGTTAATATTGATGAAATAAAACCAGAAGTAGATAAAGGCGCTAATAAAGCGCTAACGAGCGTGTAGTAGTATCTTAAAGAACCGAAAGAGGAGCACGTTTTGAGTTTTTCCGAGTACATTCTGGACGTAGGTGAAGCGACTTTCGAGGTCGAAGTGATCCTTCGATCTCATGAAATTCCTGTCGTTGTAGATTTTTGGGCGCCATGGTGCGGTCCTTGTCGGACTCTGGGGCCGCTGCTAGAGCGGTTGGCGATTGAAGCAGGGGGAAGTTTTCTCCTGGCGAAAGTTAATGTCGATGAAAACCCAGGTCTCTCTGTTCGCTATGGCGTCCAGGGTATCCCTGCGGTGAAGGCGTTTAAACAAGGTCAGGTCGAAACCGAGTTTGTGGGTGCGCAGCCGGAACCGGTTGTGCGGAGTTTCATCGGCAACCTGGCGCCAACCGAAGCGGAAGTTGCCGTTGAAAACGCACGCAGCTTACTTGTGACTCATCACTGGGAACAGGCCGAAACCAGTTTCCGCGAGATTTTCGAAATGGATGAGACCAATGCGCCAGCTGCACTAGGCTTGCTGGAGAGCTTGCTCATGCAGGGAAAAGGCGAAGAAGCTTTGCGCATAATTGAGGTTTTTCCTCCAGGCAATGAATGGGCAACTGCAGAGCGACACAAACCGCTAGCAGCCCTTCTTTCCGAGGTTGAAGAAATCGGAACGAGGGACCTGGACGACCCGCTCGCGGCCGAGTTATATCAGGCTGCGCGTCTGATAGGTCTTGGCAATCTTCCAGCAGCGATGGATGGCATGCTCGATATCTTGCGTGAACAAAAGAATTACCGCGACGGCTTGCCCAAACAAGTGCTGTTGTCGCTGTTCGCGATTATCGGCGATCAAGACACGTTAACGCAGCAGTATCGGGACGAGTTAGCTTCCGTACTATTTTAAGCTCTCATGCCGATAATGTGACTGACGGAGCGGAATTGTGCTGCCCTACTCTGCCCGGAAGCCTCCGGGTGGAGTATTTATGGGCGTTGAAACACGCTCGTTATCAGCCCGACGGTGTTTTGCGAGGACATTATTGCACGGGCTGTGCCTGCGATCGGAAGCAAAGATTGTTGATTCCACGTAAGGCGGACACACTGTCAGAGAAAGACACCTAAAAAGTTAAATCGTAGGAGCCGACCCGTGTGTCAGCCCGTTCACTAACCGTTTTCAAGACCTGTAAGGGCGAGCCGCCGGCTCGCCCTTACCCATAACCCATCACTGGCTTGGGGAGAAACCAATGTCATCCCGTACTCTATTAAAAGCAAATGTTCACTACACGTCGTAGAGGATGACGTAATTAGGGGTTTACTCCGCTGTTGGGCTGGCGAGGATTAGGGTTCCCCAGGTTGTTGGATTGACGACCCTGCGCGTTGATACACTCGACACCATGGACTGCCACGCTGCAACTCCCGGCAAGTCGTTATCCGAAAGCGAGAGTGCGAATCCGTAGCGGTTGCCTTCTACAGGGTTGATACCAAACACGGACCAGGGTATTTTCGCTTCCATGTCGTAGCCAGCCGTCGTGAGCCGGGCTTTCATTTCGACAGTGGATAAGCTCCGTTGCAGGCTTCGCGGGAACCAGAGGTAAACCTCTTCAGTGAGTGTACCGAAGTTGCCTGCCGAGAGGCCCATCTGGTAGTCATCTGCGCTCATGGTTACAGAGGAGAAGTCACCGGGCAGGTCTACGTCGAGGTGAATTTCGACATCGTCACCTTTATACATGTTGTAGCCTGTTGAAATCTGAACGATTATGTCGTCGGTTCTGCTTACGCCGATGTAGAGGGCATTCGCATCCCAGCCGATGTAGTATGTGGCAGAAAGATCGCTTGGGCCGGTCCAATTCGAGCCGGCGCCGGGAACGGTTTTCTCTGCGCGATACGCAGTCGATGACCACTCGTTAAGCACTCCATCGATCACCGGAGGTACGCTCAGGTAAACCGCTGTCACGGGAGAGCCATTCGGGCGAACATCTGTGGGGATTGGGGTGAGGTTGGGAGTATTCGTCACCGCCGGATCGGTTGTGGGGGTTGGCCCGCTTGGTGTGGCGGTCCCAGTTGGAACTAGCGGTAGGATCGGCGGTGTATTGGTAGACGTAGGGATCTCGGCGAAGATGGAGGTGTGGGTAAGGTTAGGTGTGGGAAATGTGAAGGGTGTGGGAGCAGCAACGCCGGGCAGTAGTGTACAACCAACCAGAAAGAGCAGCGCTGTACTCAGCATAATGGTCCGGATTCCCTTTACCATGATCAACCTCCGCTCACGGGTGCCACAGGGCATGCCCAAGATCTACTCACAGGATCGGGTTACGAGTGCGGCAGTTCAAAACTTGAATAAGTGGGGCGAGTGGGAGTCGAACCCACACGAGGTTTCCCTCAGAGGATTTTAAGTC
>SOJU01000234.1 GCA_004376465.1 Anaerolineales bacterium
TTAAGGACAACCAAACAGGAAGAATCTGTCCTCGAATTCGACCGGGTGCCCGCCCGGCGGATCCTCATCGTCGAAGACGAGGAAGCGAATATCGCCGTCGTACGCAATATCCTGGAGATCATGCTGGATCAGGATGATTTGCTCGTCGCTCGTGACGGGCACGAGGGTATAAAGATGGCCTATGAACACGACCCCGAAATCATCTTGATGGACTTGAGCCTGCCCAAGCTGGATGGTTGGGAGGTAGTGCGCTCACTTAAAAGCAACCATCGATTCAAGAAGGTTCCGATCCTAGCGCTTACTGCTCATGCCATGGTCGGCGACCGCGAAAAGGCTCTCGAAGCCGGTTGTGACGATTATTACGCCAAGCCTATCGAGGTTGACGAGTTCATACATTTCATGCGACCATATCTGACCGCGAGGTAATCCCGCCCGCGGCCAGAGGAGATGCATGAGATTATTGAAGACCTGGTGGATTATCTTTAAGAGTGCCGGGTCGGCCATGAAGTCCGGTCGTCAGGGCGATCTAATATTCCGCTACTTTATCCTCAAGACTTTAAGCACACTCGGATTTTTTGAATTCTTGCAGCAGCCGAGGACATATGGTGAAATCCTGGCTGAATTTGGCTTCTCCGAGAGTGAGTACACACAAGAAGTTTTCAACACTCTGATTCACGACTCAAAGAATGTAATCACTCAAAATAGCGGGTTCTATGCGTTGAATCCGGATGTCCCGCTGCCGTCGCTGGAGAGTATTCTTGCGAGAACGGATCCAAGGCTTCGTTTCGCAGCCCAGATTGCAGAACCTCTCTCCGTCCTTATCATCGATCGCCTGCAGGAAAAAGACATTGGCGTAACAGAGGTCTTTGAGCGGGAAGATTACCGTGTCGTGAATATGTTCAATGATGTTCTGGATACGCGCATCTACTCCGCGGTGCGCGAGGCTTGCTTCGCATACCTCACCAGCGAGGAGAGAAAGTGGATGCGAGGAAAGCAACTGATCGAAATTGGCTGTGGGAGTGGACGGGAAACCGCGGAAATATGGTTACACCTTGAAGGTGAAACTGCAATTACCGCTGTAGATCCAGTGCCGGGCATGTTGGAATTAGCCCAGAAAAACTTCCCGGAGTTTCTTACGGAAATTGACCCTGCACATCCAGTGGTGACAAAGAACAACAAACCAGTTTTCAAGGAGGGCAGCGCCACCAGACTCCCCTTCGATGATGACAGCTTTGATGTATCCTACTGGGCGTTCATGCTGCACTGGACCGCAGACCCGAAGAAGGCGATCAGTGAAGTTGTGCGGGTTGTCCGGCCGGGTGGGCTAATCTTTGGATCCCAGATTCTCAAACCCTATGTGAATCCATACTTAAACCTCGTCATTCGAAGTAGCAGGAACTCCTATGGCTTCTTCTGGCGCGAAGATTATGTTAAGTGGTTTGCGGATGAGGGCATTGAAATCGACATCGCCACGCCGGCTGGCATAATTCGTGCAACCAACAACGCTTGAGGGATATCCACACACCTCCTATGTGGATGGGTATCTACGGAAGTTATTTTTGGGAAAACGCATGAATCTAATGAATCCGTTCCAGATAGAATCTCCCTATGAGGAAATTGAGACGGCTCGCCGTGGGCGCATGGTGATCGCATTATGCAACGCGGGCATCCTTTTCAGCATCCCGCTGATCGTCGTCATGACAATCGTGATGCTTCCCCAATTTACTCCCGCAATGCTGCTGGTCTATGGCCTTTGTATCGGGATTATCCCGATCAACTATCTTGCCAAGCGGATCGCCCTTGCCGGAAAGCCCGATTTTGGCAGCTACATCCTCATCGTTTATTTTCTCTTCCTGCTGGCCATCAACAGTGTTGTCATGGCTGGTATCTCCCCGATGCTTGTTCCCGGGTACATTCTCCTTCTCGTCGTCACCGGTATGATACTCCCGCCCTCGCGCGGTTACATTGTGGTTGTGCTCGCTTCATCGATGTACTTGGCCGTCACTTTAATCAGAACTCACGTTACCCCCCCGGTTATTGTGCCCCAGCCGGCAATTGAATGGCTGTTAGCTTTTCTTGGGGTGGTAACCTTCATCTTTGTGGTCTTCATTAATCAACTGACCACACGCGACCTGCGTAAAGCGCTTGATAGTGCAACCTATGATCTTGTCGAAATGAACAAAAAATTGGAACTGGCTAGCGAGAGGAAATCCCAATTCACCGCCCGCACCAGCCACGAACTAAGAACACCTTTAAGCGCGATCATGGTCTTCAGCGACCTGGCGTTGAGAGATGCATACGGACCGTTGAATGAAAAACTTCGGAACGCATTAGAGCACGTGTCCAACAGCGCCAGGCACCTAAAGACGGTCATCAATGACATTCTTGACCTATCCAAGATCGAAGCTGGTGGGCTGGAAATCTTTGATGAGCCTTTTGAGTTGACGGATCTTGTGCATACAGTCGAGAGTGCTTGCCTTCAGATAGCCGAGGAGAAGGACCTCAGCAGCAGTATTTGGGTATCACCGAAGATGCCAGAACAACTGAGCGGTGATATTGATCGCCTGGCACAGATCCTACTGAACTTAACCGGTAATGCAATCAAATTCACAGAAGAGGGCGAAGTGGAAGTGCGCATCGAGCCGCAGGGTACATCGAAATGGCGAATGATTGTGCGCGATACTGGTCCGGGCATCCCCGAAGATCAATTCGCGACGATATTCAAAGCCTACCGCCAACTCGACCGAACCGCCTCCCCCTCGAAAGTGAAGGGAACCGGGCTGGGATTGGCCATCGCTTCTAACCTGGTCCAGATGATGGGTGGGGATATCGGGGTGGAGAGCGAGTTAGGTGTGGGGACAACTTTTACAGTGACCCTGCCGCTCCGGCTGCCCGAAACGAGTGATGAGGAAGGCGCTAAAGTCCTTGCGTAATAAAAAAGGGTTGCAGTTGTTCGCGAAACCCTGCTGAAAACCCTTGTCTACTTCAACCGAATATTTATCGGCTCCACGGGAGGTGTTGTCTAATCTGAGCCCCCCGTGTTTCTTTTGGTGCATCAAATCCGAGGTGAGGGAATAAACCTATCCATTCAGAAGGTGTAGGGGAAGTCCTCCGGGAATTGGATTCAGGCTCTTGTCAGCTTGATTTACCCACCTGCTCTGCTATGATTTACCCCTTATGTTGAAGGCTCTTACCAAAATTCCCCGCTGGCAGCGAACGCTCATTGTCCTTTTCTTTTCGCAGATGGCAACGGCGGTCGGTTT
>SOJU01000257.1 GCA_004376465.1 Anaerolineales bacterium
AAACCTTTAGGATATCTCACGACGCTTATTTTTACAGCATTATTAGGACATCACCCAGGGCAATCGCGTTTTCATAAATTGATGACCTTGAGCAGATAATCCATGTCCATGGCGCAAATTAACCGCTTCGCCTTCGCCCCACATTTTTTCGTTTTCTCTTTCCTCAAAACATTGAGAGCGATCTTGTGCATGATAGCAAGATTCTCAGGAGCATGACCTTTACGAACTCGATTGTCATCCTCCCCGAAAGTCACATCCAGACACCAATGAAGTTTGTTCTCCACTTCCCAGTGTGTACGGATATAGGTAAGCATTTCTTTCGCACTGACATCCAGGCTGGAGATGAAATACCGAATCTCTGACGATTCTTTCTCTCCAATTCTTCTGATAGCCTCAACAATCGCTATGCTCCTCAAGCCTTTCCATTCCCGGTCACGATCCATGTAATCCAGATATTCAGGATCGGCAGTTACCCAGCAATTTCTGATCTCAATTCTGCCGTGGCCTTTGTTTACTGTCTGAGCATGATCAAATGGAGATTCTTTGAATCCGTCTTCCCGGTCAACTTCATACAAATGGCGGATATCATCATGCAATTTCCCCTGATTTCGTTTTACAGTAAGGACATAATGGGCTTTTTGCTCTCTTATTGACCTGGCAATCCCTTTTTGTGTGCCAATGGCATCAATTGTGACGATACAGCCACGGATATCCAGGAGTTTCAAGAGCTCCGGGATGGCTGTGATTTCATTGCTTTTATCATCAATTTTCCGCTGACCGATCACCAGTTCGTTCTCGCTGGCCCAGGCACTTACCAGGTGAATTGGCCCCTTTCCATTGGCCCGATCATGCGATCGGCGTACTGTTTTCCCATCGATGGCGATGACCTGCCCGGCTGTCATTTCCGCAACTTCTTTGATCCAATCCAGGAAACATTTTTGAAATTCATCTGGGTCCATCCAGGCAAACACTTTCCCGAAGGTGTCATGTGATGGGATCCCATGTGGCAGCTTAAGGAACTTCCTGAACCAGTCTTCCTTGGCTTTCCCAACTTGTTCTATGGTTACCCAATCATCTGCACCGCAGATGACGCCGATAATGGCTATCGCTATGATGTCCATTAATGGGTGCCGCTTTCCCTGTTCTTCCCGAGCCCCCGGAACTGACGGGGGTCGAATGTCGGTTACCTTTGAGAAGTGTGTCATCAGATCGCTCATTTCCCTTCCTTTTTGATCTGATGTTAATATGCTTTATGAAAATTTAATAGTCCCCATCACGAGAATGCGATTGCCCTGCATGATAAGGGCCTATTAAACAACATTCAATCAAATTAATGTTGACATTAGTACAAAAATATTGTATAAATAGAACATAAACGAACATACCAAATATTGGAATAGTAAGACTCCAAATAAGTTGCTGGCGTCCCGGCAGCATCAAGAACTAGAGGAACGAAATGGCCCGCGATCCGAGGTATGACATTCTCTTTGAGCCGGTGAAGATCGGTCCGAAGACGATGAAAAATCGCTTTTACCAAGCTCCACACGCCACTGGTTTCAGTGGCGATGTTTGTCCACACTCTCAGGCTCGCTTCCGTGAGATCAAAGCTGAAGGCGGATGGGCAGTCGTGAACACATCGGGCCTTTCTGTCCATCCCGAATACGATTGTTGGGTGGGGGCAGAACCTCATTCGCGTCTTTGGGATGATGACGACGCTCGCAATTGGAGCCTCATGTGTGACGCCGTACATAAGTATGATGCACTCGCGGGAGCGGAGTTGATCGCTGTTGGTGGAGGTTCGGGTTTCGAATCGAGACTGCCGGCACGGGCAGTTTCCGGTACGGTTCATGACACTTTCTGGGCGGGCGCGTGCTACACAATGGATAAGCAAGACATCCGTGAGCTCCAGCGTAGCTACGTCAAAGCAGCCGAGCGCGCCCGTTCAGCAGGATTCGACATCATCAACTTAGCGACTATGCAGGGAGCAACGATCCCTCTGATGTTCCTCATGAGCTACTTCAACAAACGAAACGATGAGTATGGAGGATCGTTCGAGAACCGTGCACGCTTTGCGCTTGAAACATTGGAGCAATTGCGCGAGACCGTCGGTGCCACCTGTGTGATTACCTGTCGTTTTGCTGTAGATACTTTGCACGGTACTGACCTCGGAATCCGGGTTGACGAGGAGGGTGTAGCGTTCATCGAGCTCGCCGACCACCTGGTCGATTTCTGGGACCTCCAGGTTGGTGGCGAGACCGCTTCATTCTGGCCGAAAGACACCGGACCATCCCGCTTCTACGAAGAAAATTTCCAGGGTAGATGGATCGAACAGGTTCGACCCTACACGTCCAAGCCCATCGTCACGGTGGGTTGGCTTACCAGCCCGGATACGATGGTCGAATTGATTCGCAGTAGAAAGGTCGACATTATCGGTGCTGCACGATCCTCTATAGCCGATCCATTCCTACCCAAGAAAATTGAGGAAGGCAGACTCGAAGATATCCGTGAATGTTGCGGCTGCAACGTTTGCGTCGCCCGATACAATCATGGCGGGCGTATCATATGTACACAGAACGCTACGACTGGTGAGGAATACCGCCGCGATTGGCACCCGGAGCGATTCGGCCAAGTAAAAAACCACGAACGCAATGTCCTCGTGGTCGGCGCCGGACCCGCCGGCATGGAGTGCGCGGTGGTGTTGGCGGAACGAGGCATGCAACGAATCCATCTTGTTGAGGCGCTCGACAAGGTCGGCGGCCACCTGAATTGGGTCGCAGACCTGCCCGGAATGTCAGCTTGGAGGCGGGTCATCGACTATCGGAAGATGAAGCTTGGCAAGCTGTCGAACATCGATGTTATCACGCACAAGAGATTAGCCGCAAATGATGTGCTCGAGTATGGAGCCGAGATCGTTGTTGTTGCGACCGGTTCACATTGGGCGAAGAATGGATGGAACAGAATCGACCGTGTGCCAATCCCGGGCGTCGATGCAGATCTCCCCTATGTCCTGACCCCCGAGCAGATCATGGTCAAGCACAAGCCGATCGTCGGGGACCGTGTGCTCGTCTACGACTGCGAAGGGTACTTCATGGGTCCGACAATCGCCGAAAAACTCGCGCGCGCCGGCCATAACGTGCGGCTCGTCACACCATTCCCGGGCATTGGTCCGACTATGGACTTCACGGGTGAGAACCTCTTCCTCATCCCTCATCTCAATCGGCTCGGCGTTGAAATGATCACATCACACCTAGTCCG
>SOJU01000033.1 GCA_004376465.1 Anaerolineales bacterium
CGTCACCAGCCAGAAGCATGTGCACGGTTTGCGCAAGGGTGTTGGCGTCCACAGGCTTCTGAATCCATGACACCTGCCTTCTATCCAGCAATTCTCTCGTTCCTTCACCAAGTGGGTAGCCTGTGATCATAACCATTTTAAGATCAGGTCTCGTCTCCCTTAAAACCCTAAATAGGGCGGGGCCTCCGAGACCAGGCATGACCATATCACTGATAACCAGATCAACCTTTTTCAATTTTTGATCAACCAATTCTTGTGCCTCTTGTCCATTTGATGCAACTACCACACTATAGTTCAGCGACGCGAGAGCCTCGCTCATCGCATCGCGAACAGCTGAATCATCTTCAACCAATAAAATAACCTCACCGCGACCTTTTATCTTCTCTTCCAGATCTGGCATTTTGAATGACTTCGCCGGAGTACCCGACCCTGGTAGGTATATTGTAAATATGGTCCCTTCCCCGAGTGCACTTTCCACATCGATATACCCGTTATGCTTTTTAACGAGACCATACACTTGCGACAACCCCAATCCGGTTCCTTCCCCTGTGGGCTTTGTGGTGAAGAACGGTTCGAAGATGTGTGGCAAGGCTTCCGGAGAAATCCCCACCCCTGAATCTCCTACCCTAACTCTTACCCAGATTCCAGGCGACATATCACGATATGGTGGATACTCATCAGGTTCAACCCGCAGTTGCGATAGTTCGAACCAAAGCTCACCACCGTCGGGTAAAGCATCGCGAGCGTTTAGAGCCAGATTTAGAAACACTTGCTGCATACGATTGGGGTCTACGGTGACAGAAAAGTCGTCAGATTTACACTTAAGGTTAATGTTTATATTTTCCGGAAGCGTTCGCTCCAGAAGCTCAATAATATCCATGATAAATTCATGGAGATTCAAATCCTGTTTTTCAATGATCCCTTTTCTACTGAAGTCAAGGAATTGTTGTGTCAATGATTTTGCCCTTTGGGCCTGTTGAATGATTTTTTCCAAACGCCTTCGAGAATCTGTTTTTACATCCGACTCATCTAGCATCAATTCGCTATACAAGATGATTGGAACCATAATATTGTTGAAGTCGTGGGCGATGCCAGCTGCTAACTGCCCTACTGCTGCCAAGCGATCTTGAAGTAAAGCACGCCTTTGTATCTCTTGCATTTCACTCAGATCTCTAATCAAAGCGCAATAGAAAACCTCATGGTCCACTTGCCAGGATGAGATAGAATGTTCTGCCGGAAACACACTCCCGTCCTTTCGCGAACTATTTAACTCAAACATCTTCCCGAAAACTTCTTGATCAGACGACATCTGTATCTGATTAATGTTGTCAGTATAAATCTTTAATTGGCTCTCATCGATTAAGTTTGTAAGTGGTTTACCAAGGATCTCTTCTTCACTAAAGCCAAATATATTTTGAGCTGTTCTGTTCCAGAAGATAATTTTCAATTCACTGTCTGCCAGAACTATTGCATCGGCAGCCACCATGGCGAAATCACGGAAACGTTTCTCGCTATCGAGATAGGCTTCTTTCGCTCGTGTTTGATCGGTGATATCCCACATCGTTTCAACAATACCCTTGATTGATTTGTCACTTCCAAACAATGGCGAAGCAACAATCTCAACCACCCTCTTTTCCCCAGTTGGATAGAAATGTTCATGAGTAACCGAAACCCTGCATCGGGATTCGAGCACTTGTTCCAAAGGACAGGTATGTTCTACCCCGTCACATGGTGTGTCCTGGTTATGAGAAACTTGATAACAGAACAGAGGTAAAGTTCCTAATTCTCTGGAATATTGATCCCGGGCAGTCCGATTCATCATCCTCACATGACGATCGGTGTCGATGATCAATATCGGAGAATTCACCCCGTCAATAAGGGTTTGTGCAAGCTTATGAGCCCTATCTAACTCTTCTTCTGCTTGTTGGCGATCGGCAAGATTGCGGGTCCAACAATCGATCGCCTGAGTCGCGAGATTGCCAACCGCAAGGTCAGCATGGGAAACGAAAGAATGATTGTCTTTGATTTCCGTATTCAGGATAGCAAAAGGATGGGAATGTTGAACGACAGGCAATGATCCTAAATCGAAATCATGACTGCTGTACTGACACAGGGCAATGCACTTGGAATCGGTGATGAATTTATGCAACTCGATCTCATATTCGAGGAGTCGTTCGAGGTCAAGTGACCCCTTCAACGCCCAGGTCATCTCAATGGTAATACGCAAAGCTTGATAACCCTCTTTAAGGGCTTGTTTACGCTCGACTTGGAGGAAACCAAACAGCTTTTTAAGGTTATTTTCACCGTTGCGAAAATACCCATCATCATGGGTGATAAACGTCAACTGCCCAGCAGAAAGGAGTTTTTTTACCGTAAGCTTTGTAGTCCCCAGGTAACTGAGAATGGTCTCTTCTGTATGTTCATTCAGGATATAAAGCACTTTTTCATTTCGTTCTAGACCTAAACGTATGAACCTTGAAAGTACTATCCTATGCTCTTCTTCATGCTTAAAGATGAAACAGGAATGGTCTCCTGGTTTCAGTTTCGATAAAAATCTCAGTTCTGTTTTCTCACTCATATCAACTCGCCTTTATTTCTAAACCCAAATAGGTACTTATCTCACATTACTCCCATCCTCAAACGACCAGAAATCAATAACAGAATATTGGCAATCTTCGATTGACATTAGGCTGCGTGAAAGCACCGTATCTGTATATTGACGCAGGTTTAGCGATTTATCTTGAATGAGTCATAAAAGCGTACTCAAAATGATTGCCATTAAGTAGATGCGCTTTTCACGCATAAATTCGATTATTACAGCCCCCCGCCTTCCCTCTCTTAAAGAATGCCGCTCATGCATTTGGTGAAGAATAATTTTTGCACTTTGACAATTAATTCTTCCCTTATATTACCCAAACTTTCAAGGGAAGCCCCGGCAATACACCTCAAGAAAGCAGCCGTTTAATTTGCCTGATGGCCTGGTTGGTAATTTGGCGATAGGCTAGGCCGGGTGGGACAATCGCAGCCAAGATGATCTTCACCTTGCCCACAGTGAGATAACGGCATATCAAACGAATTCGATCGCGATCATATATCATCACCTCGTCCACCTCCGACATTCCCAATTGGTTCCGTGCATCACTACTTACCCGCTGGAGCAGGGCTACCATTGCGGAGGTAACGTCGCTATCATATCCAGCGGGAGCAGAGGCAATGGGCAATCCGTCGGACGAGGTCACTACTGCAGCCTGGAATTTGCCTTCATCAATCATAGCGGTTAATACCTCAATAATGGAAGTTGGCTCAGTAGACTTTGATGGATGCTCACTATAACCCATTTGGGGTTCTCCTCAACTCTCTGTACACGGCGTCACTGAATTTATCCAGTGTCAATTTAACCAAGAGGTTCAATATCGGGCAGACACAGGTATTCGTTATCTATTAAAGGTAGTGAATGTTTTGCTCGAAACTCCAATTGGTTTCCTGTTGTACTGCCGCTGCGTGTATTTCCTAATGCTGTTTTCACTTCCACCAACTTGGTAATAGGTACCCGTTAATATTCCGTGATATCAACTCAACGACCATTCCTTGCTGCGGCTCCTAATTGCTCTAGGAATAACTCCACACCTGCGAGGTGATAAACGCTTATGTGCAAAGCATATGTGTAGTTATTCTCAGGGTGAACACCGAGAAGTCATAAGTAAATTCCAGATCTATTTCTGTTTGATCTAAATATCTAGCTCCTTTGGAGCGCCTCTGACCACAATCGGTCAATCACTTTATCATGCTCATCAGACAAGATAGTTCCAAGCCCAGAGTCGAGTAATCACGCCGGAAAATCCATCCAAGTCTCGATCTCCGCGTATTGTGATCGCAGGACTTTAGCCGCTCGTCCAGCGAATGACCTCACCAGGCCAACGGGCGTGGAAGGCCGAGAAATAACAATCAAGACGAAACCCTTCATGATTCATAGAAGATGGATACGCTTGTTCTTTCCTTTATGGAAGGATGAATCACGAGGATTCTCCTCGCCTACTTGCCGCAGCAGCTCATCCATCGCCGCGACGTCACTGGCTGCGAGCGCTTCAAAAGATACAGGATAAATCCCCTGCAGCAGACTCTTCATCCCGACCAACTTAACCACTTGTGCTTTCTAGGAGAATACATTCGACCTTAGCTTGTTGACACAAATCGGTACTTAATCCGAAAATGGTTAAGTTGGTCGGGCGGACACGCTTTTTCCTTCTCTCAAGCAGCAACCATTTAAGTGAACTCCTCAGTTGATTTTGAGAGTGAGAGATTTGCCATTCCTTTACTTGGCGAATACACAGGCGTTTTTTTCAAGGATGCTCCGGGCTTCGTCCTCAGAGAGGATGTCCTGGTCAGCGATGACCACCACGTCACCACCCCGACACCCAATTTGTTGATATGAATCACCGATCTTAGCTCGTCGAAACGCCTGATGGATGCCACAAAAAGCGGAAACCCAGGCTTCTCCTTGCGTGTTGGCATGGTCTGCCAGCGCAAACATGTCCTCCGGCAACGAGCCGCAGCAGTTCTTGTAGGTTGCAATTGTCCCGGCGAAGGGACACACAGCCAACGCAAAGATCCCATCCTGCACTTCAGCCAAATCTTTATCCACCTGATCGAGTTTTGTATTCTCGGCAATTTCTTCTCCAGCCATGCGAAGGAGTCCTATCGCTCCCACATCGAAGAGTCGATAGGCTGCTCTGATTATTCGCACGAAGCCGGTATGTCCCAGGTCATACGTTGCCATTTTCTTTACTCCTTACCTTAACCTCGCCATATTTTAAGACGAGGAAAGAATAGATATTCCCTGTCTCCGATTAAGGACATGGTCACTCATGACCTCCCCACCTCGGTTACAGGACGGTGGCGATTTTTTCAGCAGCCTCCCGAGCTTCCAGGAAGACCATCCCCAGATTAACATCCGTGGAGGTCAGTCCAATGAATACAGCGTTCTCACCGATGCTGACGATGATGATATTGCCTTCTTTCCCCTGGATCAGGTTCTGGGTGAAGTTGCCTCTACCCAGCTCCGGCGTAGTGCGCTTGCTCAAACCAAACAGCGCAGCCGCGGACGCACCCATTCTGGATTCGTCCAATCCTTTTGGGAGTTGAGATCCGATCACCAATCCGTCGCTGCTGACGACAACAGCCCCCTCAATATCTGTTGATGATGCTAACATTTCAGAGAGGGTGTCTGCCAGGGCTTCACTTCGTTTTGCCGCCATTTCAGTTTTCTCCTTTTTTTCGTTTTGCTTTTCCAGCCCGTTTAGATCTTCCAATTCAGCTGCATTTTCATCAATTCTATGCATACCTTCAAGGAGTAGGCTGGACCATCCGGCGGTAATAGTTCGCTCGGGTGGCTCAACGTTCTTCTTCAACTCGAACTCTCCGTCTTCCCAAGTTAACATTTCATAGACAGCCTCCTTCCCTATAAACGAATCCAGTACGGCGTGCACTACGTTGCCGTCGGTGAGGAATATGCTCCCTTCTTTATCTTCACGATAAAGTAGCAGGCTGGCTTGGTTCATTTCGTTGCAGTTGACCGAAATGAGGCTTGCCAGACTCATATCCTTAAGGTTTCCTTTCACTGCCATATCTCTTCCTAATCCAACTTCCTTTATCTAATTAATCCCCTCACAACCTGATTGATAATGTCCTTTAATGTGTCGAAGACACCCTCGCCTTTTACAGCAACCGAGGCAAAACACGATACCCCGTTCTGTTCCAGATTTACTTTTAATTCTTTTGGATGAAGTGCGCCTGGCAAATCCTGTTTATTACATTGCAAGACAAAGGGAAACGCATTCAACTCGCATTCCATCTTATGTAAATAGCTTTTCAAGCTATTTATGCTCTCTTGATTATCCACCAGGCGATGTGCTTGGGAATCGGCTACGAAAACCACTCCATCAGATCCTTGAAGTACAAGATCGCGACTGGCAGCATAGTAGGTCTGACCGGGGACTGTATAGAGGCTAAACTTAGGCTTCAAGCCCCTGATCTTGCCTAGTTCCAACTGTAAGAAATCAAAATATATCGTTCGATCCTCCCGCGTCTTAAGACTGACTAGGTCTCCACGCATCTTGGGGTTAGTTCGGGCATGGATGAATTCCAAGTTGGTCGTCTTTCCGCTAAGAGCTGGACCATAGTAGACGATTTTTAGGTGTATTTCGCCCAACCTCGTATTAATGAACATTTCAATATCTCATTCTCATTTCAGTCCAATCCTCTTGGGAAATATTGACATTTTCTCAAGAGGTCTTGATAAGATAAATCCAACTCAAGCATGGATGACAGATTTATTCGTCATGCTCTTCGTCATCCAATAAATCCAACGACATAAGCCAAGTAGCTACAGCATCTTCGTCCGCTGCATCAAACTGGTCACCATACAATCCTCCTATCTCTGGTGGCTGTTTTTCAACCAAGGGGGCAAGTGTGGTGGCAGCCTGCTTGGCAAAGTGCCAGACAAAACCCGGCTTGATCGTTGAATTGAAAATTACAACTAACAGTAGCTCTCCGTTTATGTCATGTGCATAGATGTTGTAATCGGGGCCTTCATGATAGCTGGATTTGAAGATCGAATTGCTGCCCAATAATTTAGCCAATGCAGCTGAAGCTGCAAAATTTGCCGCGACCAGCGCACCAACCCCGGGGGCGTTCAGACCGTTGGTCTTCCCTGCGGTTTCTATAAGGTATCCACCCGAACTGAGCAAGAGAACACAAGTGGCATTAGTGTCTGCTAGTAATTTACTGATGTGCTCATCCATGGATTTCTCTAAAGAGAGTTCACCAGAGCGAAAAGGGTCTTCGCCTTGTGTATTTTCAACGGCACGCTTAACAACCTTTATTATCTGAGCCATGGTAAAAGGTTTATCAATATACCCTCCAAGCTCCATATCCTTCACTTTGTTGCGAATTTCCGCGGTGCCGTAGCCAGTCATTAATACTACCTGAGTGTCTGGCGATGCCTTTCGGATTGCTTTCGCGAGGACCAGACCGTTCATGTCCGGCATCTTGTAGTCGGTTAACAAGAGGTCATACCTCTCATTCCGGATCTTGGTCAGGGCTTCTTCAGCGCTGTTAACCATCTCAATGCTGAAATTGTCGCCCAGCGAGTTGAGATTCTCGACCAGTGCCGAAGCCACTTCGAACTCGTCGTCGACAACCAAGACTTTTTTGAGTTGTGAATTGTTTTTCATATTGGTTACATTGCACTTTCTTCGTATAAGTTCTGACGTTCTCGATTGATCCCAATACTCGTATGCACTGCGATTACTTTATTCTTGGTTTTTTTGCCCTTTACCTCGTAGGCTGGCAAGGTATGTGGCAAATTTGCCAACCCTTTAGCCTAACTTTTTCTAACCTTCTAGTGTCGGAGTGGATGGCAAGAACCGAATGTTTCTATGCTACCTTTCTTGGTAGGGCCTCGGCTTTACGTGTCCTATTTGAACGGGATCAAGGTAAGATACTGCGCAATCCCATTCGGGCTCGGCATTCAGGACTTGATATCGTGTCTCTTCTCCCAGATCCATCTGCATTATGCACTCTGCAAAGTTTTCCAAATCTCAATCGAAGGAAGTAATCGCCCTGACTGAAATTTATTGTTGATCCACGAGAGGTCATGCAATGCAAAAAAAAGCATATCAACTAAGGATGGAATTCGAGGTTTGCAATCGTTAGTGAAGGTTAGGCGGCAGAATGATAGACAAACCAACCGTCACCGGAAGAAGTCGGCAGAGGTCTGTCGTGGCGGATGGTTTTGAACGATCCAGTTGCAGGGGGGGGTGAGTGAAGTTCTAGCTAAGCGAAATCTGGAGCACGTACTTAATCACCTGCCCAAAGATAGCCCTTGTATCTTACCGTGATGATATATTGTGGTTTTTCTTTGGCGGGTTCAATCTTTGACCTCAATTGGTGGATGTGCCACTTGATGATGTCGCGTGCCTCCCGTTCTTCCAGGTCGTATCCGAGGGAATAACGAACGAGTATGCTTGGAGATACAGGTCCAGGAGAATTTTCAACAAGACGAACTAGAATATCGAACTCCGTCGTTGTCAGGTCTAATAGTATTTCCCCGAGGATGGCTGTACGGTGTGCACGATCAATGACCAAATCTCTCGACCGGAGGAAACGGTCGCTGTGTCCGGTTGGGGGAGAAATACCTTCGCTCTCGTCTAGATCGGAAAGCATGGTCTTCAGTGTATCGATTTGGGATAGTAATCGGCGTCGTTGGAGTGCTTGTCGGCGGTACTGCAATCCTTCCTTCACCCGGAGCTGGATGGTATCGGGCGTTGCAGGTTTGAGTAGGTAATCATACGCCCCCAGGCGAAGCGCTTCCACGGCGCTATCGAGTGATCCGTGTGCGGTGAGGATGATGACCACCGTATCAGGATCAACTTTCCGGACTTCCTCCAGGACGCCCAGACCATCGATGGGTTCCATATAAAGGTCTAGAAGGATTAGATCATAGGGCTCCATGGAAATCTTGGTGATCGCTTCTTCGCCATCGCACGCGGTCTCGGGATCCCAATCTGATCGAGCAAGTGTTCGACAGAGGATTTTACGGATGTTGGGTTCATCATCGACGATTAAGATTCTTGGATTTTCCATTACGCTCACACTCATTCCAAATCACTCGGGCCGTTCACTCTTTCCAGAAGAACTGGAAGTTCTATAGACACGACAACCTCCTCATCGCTACTGGAAAGATGGAGGCTCCCACCCATAGCGTGGATGATGTCCCGGCTAAAAGTCATGCTGACTGCAGACTCGGTCAATTGATTATCTGCTCCCGAATCACATAGGTCGATAAGGGATGGCAATAAAGTATCCGTTCCAAACTCAACACATACTCCCTGCGGTATTGCTGAAGAACGGATTGTGAGATCCCCTCCACCGATGGCAGCGATCGCGTCACTCAGGCAGAGGGTCATACTGAGGAAAACAAGCTGCATCTGGTCAGCCGCTCCATGGATGTCAGGTATTTTCGATGCAAGTTCCATATGGAGCTCGACGCCTTGGCGGATGGATACTTGGCGGGCAAATGTGCTCATATACCGAATGGCGTCATTGATTTGCATCGTTCCTGAGCTATCACTTTCAGCACGGTACACGTGACGCATCTTGTTGATCAAATCAACAACTCTGTCGGACTCCTGTATGCATATCATGATGTAGTCCTGGAGGGATTCTTCGTTTTGGAGATCTTCTTTCGCCAGTGCCAAAGCCCCACTAATGGCCTGCATGGGATTATTGATTTCATGCGATAAGCTGGCGGTGAGTCGGCCAACTGTAGCGAGACGAGCCGCCTGGAGAGCCATTGCATGGGCTCTATCTCGTTCCTCGATGAGATCAAGCGTTTGTGCGTGGATGCGTGCGTTCCCAACAGAGATCGCGATCATATCGGCAGCTGTTGAGAGCAACGCTGGTTCACTCTCCAGAATTAGATCGCCTACCCGGTTCATCAATAGCAAGAGACCGATCATTTCCCCCCGGTACACCATGGGGAGCAGTACGAGGTTTCGCGGCTTCACCCCAAACATACCTTCATAATCAAAATCATAACGAGGATTATGCGTGGGGTCGTTCACGACCACAGGCTCACGTAGATCAACCCACTCGTCGAGGATGTCATTATCGAAATGGATTTCGACATCTCCCCGGTCCATGAGACCCGACCCCATCGCAGCTGCAAGTTTGTACACGCCATCCTTGTTATTGATCAGCCACAACATACCGTACTCGACGTCAATCAAGCGAGTCACCCATTGAAGCCCTCGATTGAGCGTGGTCTCCAGGTCTAAACCATTCGCAATTTGCTGACTCATCTCAAGCAATGCACACTGCTGTTTTGAATAATCCGATAATTGCTCAATCAATTTGTTATTCGCTACATAGGCAGCCGTCAGATCGGCGATGCTCTCGATAACAATCAGTTCTTCATCGCTCACAGCATCTTTCCGCTCCCAGTACAGGCAGATGACGCCGAAATTTTCTTCGTGACGACACAAGGGCGTTGCCAGCATTGTGCCACCCTTTCCACACACAGGATCGACCTTCGGATCATAATGGGGGTGTTGGGCAGGGTTATCAGTAAGGAGCGATTTCCTCTGATCCACAACCCATCCAATCAAACCCTGGCCAACTCGCAAACGTTCGGGCAAATTCTTAACCGGGGATGGACTTAATGACGATGCTAATTCTAGTCTTTCACCATCTGGCGCTATCATCCAGATACAACCAATCGAAGCCCCCAAAGGCAGGACCGTAAGTTCAAGAGTGAGAGCGAGTAAGCTTTTCAGGTCGGTATCCTGGTCAATGATGCGCGTGATCAATCCCATCAGATTCGTTTGGAGTGTGCGTATCTCGCTTTGTTTGCGTTGGTTTTCAATTTCCAAGAAATTGACGATTTGTTTCCCAACCAGTGCCAGCATGTTCGTCTGTAATGAGGATAAGAAGGGATCTTCCATATACCCGAGGACCAGTGCGCCAATGCAAGTTATCTCATTAAGAAGCGGAACAGAGACGAGATAACGTATGGGTGTTTCATTGCCGGTACCATCCTCAACTTTCGACGGGACCATAATTGTCGTTACTTGGGCGAGATCTGTTTCCTGCAATATTTTCCCCCAGGATTCTTGAGCTTCCATTTGATCGATGTCCTCTTCGATCCCGTCATTAAAAATAGAATGAGCCAGAAGTTGAAACTGATCCATTCCTGACTGCCGGATAAAAATCCAAGCCCCCAATGCACTGAAGATCTCCACCAGTTTACTGAATGAGCGATTGAGTTGCTCATCCCTCAAGTCGTCCCTTTTGAACATCCAATCGCAAAGCGCGTCGAGACATAGGAACTCGAGATTATCGGAAGCAGTAACACGAGTTCGAACCTCCGTGGGAACCAGAGGTAGCAAGATATAATCGTCAGAACCCACGTTCAGGAATACATCACGCTGCTCGAATCCATCGATTAAAGAAATGATCGGCACGTTGTCCACCCGGTCGACATCCCGCAACTTTCGAATAAAGTTTGCTGCGTCCTTGGTGCTGGTAGTATCGATAAGAATTGAATCTGCGGGCTCAATTGAAGAATCCGGGTGGGTCAGAGAATCCAGCGCTTCACCGGAGGTTTGATACCAGCGTGGCGGAATAGGCAGCGAGAGGATGGATCGGATCTCTTTAAATAATTCTTCCGACTTCCCAACGAAAACGATCTGCAGGGCTCCAGCTTGATGCTTGAAGTAAGTGGGGATAAGTCTGTTTTGCTTCACAAATATGCCTTCGATCAATTGCCTTTCACCATGAGCGAAAAATAATGGAACAGAACGGTACTCTAAAGAGATGCGAGATCGCGCCGAATCAAACTAAGAGGACGCGATGGTCTTCCTGCATCGCCACAGATATTATGCCGGGATTTCCCCCCCTCATAGCTTACAATACCATTACGATATAAATACCAGAAGAGCGGAGAGAAATCTCAGAACGATGCTGGCCTTGGTTTGGTAGAGTTTATGATTCCCACTACCCTCATTTTCATTCTTCTGTGTTGCACTTAGTAGTTGAATCCTTGTGCCTCTATCCTAACGTGATTTATTAAAAAAACACATACCCATCAATAGCTCATGATCATCATTTGGCTTAATAAGTCTCCGATCTATGGAATTTGCCTTATGAAGCGAACCTGAGTATCATGTA
>SOJU01000217.1 GCA_004376465.1 Anaerolineales bacterium
GTGATCGAGAGCGGTTCGAGGTAGCGCTTGAGGTGTTTACGAAAGCGGATGATCCCCAGCTTTTCTCCGTGATAGGTAATCATGTGATCTAGGTGCCCTTGCATAATTTGGATGCGCTCATCGATGGGAGGCGCCTCACTCGGAACCCGCTGGAAAATCCAGGGGTTGCCGATCGCACCTCGTCCAATCATCACGCCATCACATCCGGTCGCTGTTTTCAGGCGCTCGATATCTTGAGGTGTTTGTACGTCTCCATTCCCGATGACGGGGATCGTAACTGCAGATTTTATCTCTGCAATTGTGTCCCAATCTGCGCCACCGAGATAACCTTGATTTCGCGTACGGGCGTGAACAGCGATGAGCGCGCCGCCATTGTCTTCCACGGCGTGTGCAACTTCCAGGTAATTTAAGCTCGTTTGATCCCAGCCAATCCGTATTTTCGCGGTAACAGGCACGTCTAAAGCAGCGGTTAAACGATGGATGATCCGCCCGATCTTATCTGGGTCACGCAGCAAACCCGCGCCTGCCCCGCGGTTGGATACTTTTCGCGAAGAGCAACCCATGTTAACGTCGATAGCATCAGGTTGTAATTTTTGTATTCGCAGGGCAGCCTCAAGAAGATTGTTTTCTGATTGATCGAAGATCTGGAAGAGGACAGGACGTTCCTCGGGTAGGAAGTCCAGGTCACGCCAGGCTAGATCATCGCCTTGTATGAGCGCTATGGCGTTTACAAACCCCGTGTAGCTCATCGAAGAGCCGAAGCGACGGCAAAGCGTTCGGAAGGGAACGTCCGAGTAGCCATCCATTGGTGCGAGGATTAAATCACCTTGGATGGGAATATCACCTAGCATGAGATCGGGAGCAGAGAGAGGCATCAAAGGGTTTATACCGCGATATGACTTGATAGATCAAGTAACTTGGAATGAATGATCTTCCGATCGATATTAAATCATTATGCCATGATTACTTGTAGCTAAACCATGGGCGCATTAAAATGGTGCTTATGAACTGGGAATTAATCGGGCACGAGTGGGCGGTGAACTTACTTAGCAGGCATATCGCCAGCGATCAAGTTCGACACGCGTATCTAATTACTGGGCCGGATGGTGTTGGCAAGAGGACGCTTGCGATGCGCTTCGCGCAGGCTGTAAATTGCACTGATTCGAAAAATGCAGGAGATTTCTGTGGTCAATGTAGGGCCTGTCAATTTATTCAGCGTAAGCAATTCCCCGATCTTCACCTTGTAGAGGCCGAGGATGTGGGTGGGATTCTCAAGGTAGAACAAATCCGCGAATTACAACATCAATTGGCATTGTCTCCCTACGAGGGGAAAAAGAGAGTGGCGCTTCTGCTGCGGTTTCATGAGGCGAATGATAATGCTGCCAATGCACTGCTGAAAACACTCGAAGAACCTGCGCCAAAGGTAATCATGCTCCTCACTGCCCAATCAAAGGAGACCCTACTGCCGACGATTCCCTCCCGTTGTGAAATCCTTCAACTAAGGGATGTCTCTCGCGATCAGATTGAAGAAGCATTGGTGGAGCGCGGGGAAGGGCATGAAAAAGCGGCATTGCTTGCTCGGCTGGCTGCAGGGAGGCCGGGGTGGGCGTTTCGCTATGCTTCAAACCCCGAATTGCTAGATGAGCGTACGGAACACCTAGAAGACCTGATCAACCTATTAAAGACGGATCGACTAGAACGTTTTAAACACGTCGAACGATTGACACGGGATTGGGAGCGAGAAAGGAAGCGGGGAGGGGAGCATCCACGGTTGAGGGCGCTTGGCGCTCTGGAACACTGGGTTAGCCTTTGGCGGGACGCGATGATGCTTGCCTACGATGCGACTGCCGAACAGAGGAACATAGACAGGACGCAAGACATACAGGTGCTAGTGAGAGCGCTCCCGCCGGAACAAATCAGCGAGATTCTGGGCAAGTTCGAACAGTCGAAAAGAGATCTTCAAAAGAATGCTAATGTTAGGTTGGTGATGGAGACTTTAATGCTAGATCTGCCCAGAATCTCAGAGGGATAGGATGATAATTATGAGGGTTGGGCGTATGAAAGAATAGATTGACCCTCGTAGAGATGCTGAAACGTTTTTCTTTTCTTCCCCCTAAATCCCCCCAAGGCATAAAACCTGTAGGAGGTTATTATCCGTCATAGTAACGCCCCTCCCACATCTTCTGGAGGAGATTGCTTCGCTTCGCTCGCAATGACAAATCGGTGGTAAGGGCGAGCCAGCGGCTCGCCCTTTAGGTCATGAATACGGGCAATGAACGGGTCGACACACGGGTCGGCCCCTATGCGTTCGGATGATTGTGGGTTTTTGTGGAGTCAGGAAGCTCTGCTTCCGGTCGAGGGTGTTGAAATATTCGTTAGCGAGGTTCGACGACGAGACGTATGGCGGTGCGCTCTTTCCCGCTGATATCGACGGTGGTGAACTCGGGGAGGCAGACGATGTCAATCCCATCTTCCTGAAGGTAACCACGGGCGATGGCGACCGCTTTAACAGCCTGGTTTACGGCCCCTGCGCCGATTGCTTGCACTTCGGCTCTCTGGTGCTCGCGAACGACTCCGGCGATTGCACCAGCGACAGCAGAAGTGCGTGAATCTGAAGAAACTTTAAGAATGGTCATCGGGCTCTCTCAAATGGAAGCGGAAATGTCAACGCCCGATATATGGCGCGCTCATTCTGCATTGTATAGGATTCATGTATCGGTCGCAAGTAGCAGCATTGGATCACACCTAATCTTGCGGTGAGGTGTTAGGTTAACTAGTGTAATTTGGCGTGAATATGCACTTCAATCGTGAGGATCTACCTATTCGCTTACTCGATAAAAGAACTGTTTACGTGAGTAGCCTAATTAAAAGTGGAGGATAAAGAAGCCATGGAAGACCAACCCTTAGCAACCAGTGATGAAACAACCAGTGACGACAGATTATGGGCTGCGCTCGGTTATCCCATTCCTATTATCTCCTTAGTTATCCTGTTAATGGAAGAGAAGAAAGATATCCCCTTCCTGCGATTTCACGCCGTTCAGTCGATCGCTGTGAACATCGTAATTTGGGTACTCATCGCTATCGTTGTCCCTCTAACGCTTGGAGTTGCAGGGATTTGCGCTCCATTGCTCTGGTTCGCAACCCTATGGCCTGCATATGATGCTTATAAGGGGAACTACACAGAAATACCCGTGATCACCAAATTTCTTAAAGGCCAGGGCTGGGTATAATCGTATCCAGCAAAGGAAAAAAGAACCCGCCAGCAAGCGGGTTCTTTTTATAGTCAAATAATTTTGTGTATCAATTGGACATCATTGTGCATGGCAAGTATTGTTTTGTATAACACATCTCTTAATTAATCAAGCCATTAACGCGGGCAACCTCCTCCTCACCGAAGACGACTTCCTCCTTCCCCGCTAATTTGTGGTTGATTTTTTCGACAACCAGATCGAGGTGGCTGCCATTGGCAACATAATCAAGATCGTCTGCAGGGACGGTGAGCACAGGGCAGAGGGTGAAGTCTTCAATCCACGACTTGTAAAGATCATTTAATCGGGTGAGATATTCTGGCTTGATCGATCGTTCGTAGTCGCGACCTCGCGAGGCGATGCGGGTTAGCAGTGTGTCTACAGAGGCGCGCAGATACACAACCAGATCTGGGGGCGGTAGGAATCGGGTAAGGACGAGATAAAGGTCGCGATAGGTTTGATAATCACGCTCGACCATGTTCCCCTGAAGGAAGAGGTTATGGGCGAAGATCTCCGCATCTTCATATACACTGCGGTCCTGAATCGCAGAGGTTGTATGATCACATAATTGACGATGCGCCAGGAGCCGGCGAGTGAGGAAGAAAATTTGGGAGTGGAAAGACCAGGCCGTCATATCGGCGTAGAAATCAGCGAGGTAAGGGTTTTCCCCTTCGGGTTCGTAGAAGGGTTCCCAGCCTAAACGATTCGAAAGCAGTTCGACAAGTGTTGACTTACCAACGCCGATATTGCCAGCCACAGCGACGAAACGTTTCTTCGCACCACTCTCAATCGTCCCGTTCACGCGCCGCTCCTCTCTGCCCAACCTTCGATAAAAGCTTCGTTACGATCTAGATAATGTTCCAGGTCATCCATTCTGGCAGATCGCCTTTCGGTAGACATTCCCAAGTTTTCCAGGAGGCGCATCCATTCAGTGTGATGCTGCTCCATGTTCTCGGATTGGTTGAGTGCGTGCATTGCTTGCTCCCAGGTGGTGATCATAGGCCAAAGGATCGCCTTGGCTTCACCCTCCTCGGCCAATACCTGGAACGCGTTAAGATAGTAATCTCGACGGCAAGATGAAAGCAGAGGATCAGGAGAGCATTCACTCGCATCATCGAATATCCGTGCCCAGGCGCCCAGTGCCTCAGGGATGGACCAGTCGTGGAGAGAATCGGCTCCTAAAAGTTTAAGGAAGCCCCCATAGAGCTCAGGGTATTCGAGGGTCTGGGCGGCAGCATTCAATTGAAGGCTGAGCCGTCGCCCAGCAACAGGGAATCCTGTAAGGCAAGCAACGGCATTCGCTGCCTCGAGTACGGCTCGACAGTAGGTCCGCGCCCAGCGGCTTGAGACGGGGAGCAGTGATGCTGATTGTCGGGCGCGATCTAGAAAGGCGCGAGCGCGTGTGTGTGTATGGTCCGCTCGGTGATACTGGCCACGTGCGCCGGCTTGAGCCCACTCGAGGAAATGTTCTGGATCATAGAGGAAGATCGGCTCACACAGAGATGGGCCCAGCCACGGGTGAACCCTCAACGCGCTCGGTTTCAGATATAAGTCCTGTGCGTGATGAGCGATATCCAGGTGAACCTGCTGGGAAAGCCTCATCATCTCCCGCTCGGCAGGGGGCGAGCTCCTGTGTATTAGCACGAGGTCGATGTCGGCGTTGTCGCCAAATTGAGGGTCGCCTCTTGTCAAGCTGCCGATTAGATATCCGGAGAGCACATCGTTTTCGGCGCCGCGCCGCTCGGCTTCTCGGCGCGCTAAATCGATTAATAGTTCGCGAGAGATCCTCACGAATCGGATCCTTTGCCAAGGGGAAGCTCTGGCTGGTACGGGGGGATCCCGAGAGCGGAGTTGATGCGGTTAATGATGTGGGTGAGATGGGGTTTGTGCGCCACAAAGTCTAGCGGTGTACTGTCTATCGTGAGGACCGAATCGCCTGATCTGTTCCCAAAAAACGACTCATAAGTTTCGTTGAGCGCATGGATATATTCCCGGTCCATGTTTCGCTCGTAGGAGCGATCACGCATCATGATGCGCTGCATGGCGGTGTCCGTATCGACTTTAAGATACACGATCAGGTCAGGGGTTTGAATACGCTCCGCCAGAGCATTGTGAACAAGGGTGTACGTGTCAAGCTCATCGTTTGATAGGTTCAGATCTGCGAAGAGTGAGTCTTTCTCGAAGGTGTAATCGGCGATTAGATTTCTTTTAGCAAGCGCCGCGGGCACTGCCTCCCGCTGTTGTCGGTAGCGGCTGAGAAGGAAGAAGATCTGGGTTTGAAAAGCGTAGCGGTTACGGTCCGTGTAAAAATCTCCGAGAAAAGGATTCTCTTCAAAAATCTCAAGCAGCAATTCTGAATTAAAAGCAGGCTGGAGAAGGCGGGCGAGAGAGGTCTTCCCAACGCCGATTACACCTTCGATAGCCAGATACATATCGTAATCTCAGATTCCTGATTGGAGGTGATGTTCTTCGCTGCCCAAGGATACTTGCCTTCAAACGAGGATGCAACTCTCAGGGGGTTATTTCAAGGAAAAGAAAACCTATCTGCCCACCGCATTCGTTAAAGTGAGCGTATGAGTAGCTGTTGCACCTGTACAGATCCTGACTCAGATCGGATCTCTTTTATTTGACAGGGAGGCGGGATGGGAGAACATAAGTTGGGCTCTTGTGAAAAACCTAGGGCTCAAAACGGAATTGGAGACAGTAATGGTGGTGGATGTTACTCACCCATGCGTTGCCCATGCCGTAGGGCGCGAGGGGGATGTTGTCCTGCACCCAAATGCGCTCGTCTTTAAGCGTGTACACATCGGCGAGATTGCGAGCCACATCCCACGCTAACGGGTAGATCGTCCCTTTCTTCTTGACGTTCTTCAATATCACGGTCAAGTATGCACGAGGTCGCAGGTAGGATTTAAGGTCAGTGTAGATCTGGACCAGGCGATCGAGAAATTCATCATAGTCAGCGATGTTCCCAAGATCGGCAGGATCGTCTGAGTAGGTTACATCAAGTTCAGAAGAATCCCGCCGTTGGCGTTGAGTCTCAGCCCCTCGCGCGTGGAGTATGTCCCAATATGGAGGAGAAGTCAGGACATAATCGATCTGGGGTAGATTGAAGGATTGGAGATCGGCCGCATCACCGGTGATAACCTCGACGTGGAGTTCGCTGGCAGGGGACCCTAAGAGCTCGCGCTCTTCATCGATCAGCTCTCGAGCGATTTCAGCATACGCGGGGTTTAACTCCAATCCGAACCCACTTCTTCCGCTTCGTAAGCAGGCCAGCAGTGTCGAGCCGGTCCCAACCATGGGGTCGAAGACCACCTGTCCGCTCTTTGTGAAGAATTCGATGAACTCCTGGGCGAGCGTCTCTGGAAATTTCGCGGGATGGCGCAGGACGTCTTTCCGTCTGGGAGGGGGATTGTGACTAAACCAGGATTTCTGGAATTTGATCCAATCCTTGGGAGATAAGTCGTTCATGCGGTTGCGAAAGGCTCGTTTTTTTGCCATTTATCGACGCTCAGGGTGTTGGTGTAAGTGTTGGGGTTGGCGTGGGCAGTAGCGCGCGGACAATGAAGTCATCGAAAGAAGCCGTTGTCTGTCCGCCACGCCTGGCGCGAACGAACAAGCCCAGCCCTCCCCAGCGCAGCCCAGGATCGCGCGCAGTAAAAATCTCATCCCCGTTGAGAAAGAAACGGAATCGCTCGCCCTCGGCGATGACCCCCAAGCGGTTGTCGACGAGCAGCCCGGGGATCAAGGCGTTGGTAATTGTCTTAGGGATGACAGCAACTTCAGAACCCTCCGAGATACGCGTAACGCGAGCTTCACCATTGCAAGTCAGGGTGAAACGGTAGTGCCCACCCGAAGGGTCAACGCGGAACATCAAACCGAACTCATCATCATCCGTACATAGCACCGCTTGAACCTCTACCTCGAGATACCCGTCAACGAATTCTTTAACAGGACTTAGTGCTGTGTAAAAAGCGTTTGCCTGCCGGACGGACAGGCTGAAGCGACCGTCATATAAACTCGATCCACCGACATTTGAATGTAGATGTATCCAGCCTAGATCCTGGCTGAAGTCATCGTGGAAAATAATCGGACCCAAATCTGAGGCGATATCCGCTGTGGGGGATGGTGTGGGTTCAGGTGTAAATGTTGGCGTCGGGACCAAAGTGGGGAAGAAGACAGTGGGTGTGGGCGCAGGGGGCGTCGGCACTGGGGTGAATGTGGGCGCGGGCCTTGCGCTCACGCAGGATGATAGAAGCAGTGCGCAAGCGGTAATGCAAACTGCTGTAAATCGAGATCGCTTGCTTCCGTTCCCCCAGTTGCCGATGAGATTGTGCATCCTTCTTCCCTTAAAGGCAGGTTGGTTTGCATGAGGATACAACAATCTGAGGGATTGTGGGAAATCTCGCAGTTAGGAGAGCAAGCAGTATCCGTCAGGGATTTAAATACCAAAGCTTGAAATCATCGAAGTAGACCGTTAAACCCGGTGTGGATGCGGCATCGGAGAACAGCCCGAAGTTCCCTTTGAAGAAAGAGTTATCTTCAATAGAGCCTAAGACCTCACCGTTCGCAAAGACGGTCAAGGTTGTGCCCCGGGCGAGGAATCCGAGCACATTCATTGTATCCGATCCGGAGAGGATCAAATCGCTTGGAGTCCATTCGAGTAGATTCTGTACCGTGCCGGCAAAAAGTTTGCGTATTCGATAAGATCCGTCGCAGGAGAATTCGAGTGTGTACCCGCTGTCGCGGTTCTCCGGTTCAACCCTAACGGCTAGCCCGATGGCGTCTTTACCGGAGCACTCTCCGACTTCGGCGGTCACTTCGACGTAGAGTTCCCCGGCGTCGACATCCGGTATGGTTGTGCTCCACCATAAAAACTTGTCTGTCAGGAAATCTGTGGCCCGCAGGCGTCCATCCTCCCATACGTTCATTGCGCCATCGAAATTAGGGCCGATCCAGGTCAGGTTGGAGGAGAAATCGTCCCAATAATGCGGTGCAGCGAGGTTGATCCCGTAACGTGGATCATCGGGAGAGAGAGGGGGCGGGGTTGGTGTGATCGTCAGTTCGGCCGTTGGGGTTAAGGTGATTATCGCAGTAGGTGTGGTGATATTCGTTGCGCTGGGAGGAGCTGTTACCGATGGAAAGGCGTTAGACAGAGCGGAATCCGCGGTCTGGGTGATATCAACTGGTAGCTCGCGCACAGGGGCCGGCCGGGTGCAAGCTCCGGCCAGCCAGGTTAATATCACGAGAGTTCCAAGCCTTTGTGACAACCTTATGGAATCCAAGGAAGATGCCAGAAGGCAAAATCGTCGAAGGTTGCCGTCAAGGGGTAAGTCACTTGTGAACGGACATAGGCGGCAAAATAACCGAAACTGGATAGCATGCCTGTGTCCCAATAATCGGTCACCTGGAGCCCGTTGATGAAGAGGTAGAACTTCCCGTCGTAACCATAGATACCCAGGCGATTGGTCGCTCCAAGGCCGGTGACAATAGCGTCGGAGGGTGTCCAGTCGATCAGAGTGACGGAGTTCCCCGGGGACAAGCGGATAAAACGCCATTCGCCGTCACAAGAGATCTCGAAAGTGTATCCGCTGGGGGTTATATCGGGTTCAATCCGAATGACCAGCCCAACTGCATCCCGTGCCGCGCAGTCACCATTAGTTGCAGAAATTTCGGCATAGACCCGTCCGGATTGAACTGAGGTGTAAGACCACCAAATGTTGGTGTTCAGTGGATCGAAGTCGGTTCCGAGGAGTTTCCCATCCACAACTTCATACGATGCAACACCCTCCGTTATGTAGTCGTACCAGGTTTCTGGATTGTTGAAGTAGTCAACATGATCCGGATTGGTCAGGTCGAGGATGTTTCGCGGGTCATCCGGATCGCTGATAGTAAACGGGGTGGGAGTTGGCTCGAGGGTGAGACGCTGAACCGCGCTTGTCGGCGTGGCTGCGGGAGCATCAACAGCCGTTTCTGCCACTTCAGGAGGCTCAGTCGGCAGCACCGCTGCTGGCTGCTCCTCGACAGGTTCGACCGGCGCTGCATCAGGGGGCGGTGCATCTTGCCCGCGGCGAGCCAATGCAGAGGCGCCGAGATATATGAGTGCTATCACCAGCAGTGTGGATACGACGATCAAGATAATGCGTTCGGTACTGAGAGATTTCCCTTGTTCCTCACTCATCTTCGTCACTCCTTCATGGGGTGAGCATGACCTTGCCGGACTCGCCGGAAGTCATTGTCTCAAAGGCTTTATCGAATTCTTCCATCTTAAAGTGATGGGTAACGAGTGGTGCGAGATCAACAGCACCGGAGCGGATAAGACCACGAGCCTGATACCAGGTTTGCCAGAGCTTGCGTCCACTGATACCCAAGACGCGCGCCGCCTTGAAAACGATGTGATTATCCCAATCGAATTCAAACGGCCCGGGTGCGACACCGAGGAGCGCCGCTTCACCACCGGGTTTCAGCAATGTGAAACCCTGGTCGATCGCCGATGGTGAGCCGGACATCTCCAGAAGAACATCGACCCCCTCGCCGTCGGTTGCATCACGAATTATCTCGATCACGGGGTCATCAATGGCATGCAGCGCCAGGTCCGCTCCCATCCGGCGCGCGAAGTCAATACGGTAGGCGCTGATGTCGGTGGCATAAATGGATCGAGCGCCGATGGCGCGGGCAACTGCGATGGTCATCAAACCCACAGGACCACATCCTGTGACGAGGACTTTCTTGGCCCTTAAGTCGGCGGCGAAGGCGGTGTGAACTGCGTTGCCGAAGTTCTCCTGCAACACAGCGATTTCTACGGGTAGATCTTCAGGATTCGGCCAAGCGTTCTGAGCGTGAATGGCTATGTACTCGGCGAAACCGCCATCGCGGTCAACGCCGATAAGCTTTGTGTTCTCGCAAATGTGGCCAAGGCCCGTGCGGCAGAAGGCACATTGATTACAGATAACATGTGATTCTAAGGAGACAAAATCCCCTACCTCTGGTGTCTCAACCATGGATCCGCGCTCAACGACATCTCCACAGATCTCATGGCCGACGATCACCGGTGGGTGCATTCGACCTGCTGCCCAAGAATCCCAGTTGTAGATATGTAAATCAGTGCCACAAATGGAAGCGGCGCGAACCTTAACGAGTACTTCGTCGTGTTTAATCGTGGGGATGGGAACTTGCTGGACTTCAAGACCGGGACTGGCGTGGGCTTTAACCACTGCCTGCATCGTTTCTGCCATGTTGCGGAGTGCCTCCGTAAGATCAGGGGTTTTTCGGAGTATAGCATTAACACCGCAAACACAATCTTGGGCGAGTTATAATGCTTTGACTATGGTTCTCGAGTACCAAGAGATAGGAGTGGATTGATGGAATACCGCAGAATGGGACGTTCCGGTTTGAAGTTGAGCGCGATTTCTTTGGGATCTTGGATTTCCTTTGGCGACCAAATTGATGAAAGCGCTGCTGCAAAGCTCCTACAACGGGCACACGGGGCAGGCGTTAATTTCTTTGACAACGCCGATGTTTATGCAAACGGAGATTCCGAACGAGTAATGGGAAAGGCGATTAAAGATTTCCCCCGAGAGAGCATTGTGATCTCGAGCAAAGTATATTGGCCCACGATGCCGGGTCCTAACGGTCGCGGGCTCTCCAGAAAACACATTATGGAATCCTGTCACGCTTCGTTGGAACGAATGAGCCTGGAATATCTGGATCTGTATTTTTGCCATCGCTACGATCACGAAACACCGCTTGAAGAGGTGGTACGAGCGATGGATGACCTTGTCCGTCAGGGAAAGGTGTTGTATTGGGGCACATCCGAATGGCGCGCGGGGCAGATTGCACGTTCCTACGCCGTTGCTCAGAAGTGGCGAGCTTATCCGCCAGTTGTCGAGCAGCCACAATACAATATGTTCGTCCGTCGTAGGGTAGAGGATGAACTCGTCCCGGCGGCGAGAGATTTTGGGTTCGGCATGGTGACGTGGAGCCCTTTAAAATATGGGCTCTTGAGTGGCAAATACAACAAAGGGATGCCTAAAGAGAAGACCCGGCTTACGCGAGAGCCCGAATGGGGCGAGAAAGTCATAACGGAAGAACGCGTTGAATCGGTGCGGCAGTTGACTGCACTTGCTGACGAAATTGGAGCGACGACTGCTCAATTGGCGATCGCCTGGCTTCTTCGCATTCCTGAAGTGACCAGCGTGATCACAGGAGCGACGCGCATTGAGCATTTAGATGACAATCTGAAAGCGCTGGAGTTCGTAGAGATGCTTACGCCGGATATCTTAGACAAAATCGAAGGGATATTGGACAACTCTCCCGGTGAAACTGAAGAAGCCTAACGACCATGCCCCGCAAATAGCCAGTGGATTCCAGTAGATCTTCAACACGAGTGACGGCGTAGGAAAAGGGGTTCTCCTCCATTTACTGTGGAAAGGTGACATAAACGCGGATACTTCAGTTGATGGA
>SOJU01000184.1 GCA_004376465.1 Anaerolineales bacterium
TTCCGGTGCATTACAACACCTGGGAGCTTATCGAGCAAGATCCTCACGCATGGGCAGAGCTGGTAAAGAAAGAGACGTCAGCGATTCCGCACGTCCTACAGCCCGGCGAAAGCTTCCAGCTCTAAAGCGCGTGAGACTGCATTTAAATCAGCGGTAATAACCCCTATTCGGGCGACACCCATATGCACAAGACTCTCGGCTGGCGCGACCATATTTTTATTAACGTCTACTGGCTCGGTTTGAGCATCTCCGCCGGCGTTATCACGCCTGTTTTATTACCGTACCTCGTCACTTTATTCGTCTCCCACGATCAGAAAAACACCTACCTTGCACTGCTGCGCGTCGCCGGGCTTGCGGTCGCCATGCTCGTGCAGCCTCTATCGGGTATGTATAGCGACCGCAGTACGCACCGCTGGGGCCGCAGACGGCCTTTCATCTTTTGGGGCACCATTCTTGATCTGGTATTTCTTGCGATCATCGGCGCATCTGTATTGTTCATCGGATCGGAACTGGATCAAACGATACGCCCGCTCCTGGGTTTCTCCGCCGCGTTTGCCGTATTGCTGCTGGGTCTCGTTCTTCTACAAGCTTCATCCAACACCGCACAAGGTGCGCAGCAAGGCTTGATTCCCGACCTTGTCCCCGACAATCAGCGTGGCACATCCTCCGGAGTGAAGTCATTGTTCGAGATCTTGCCGAGCCTCCTGGCGGTCTTCATTGGTCCAATCATAGATGCCGGCCGGATTTGGCTTACGGTCGGTATAATCGGCGGCTCGCTCTCATTGACGATGCTGCTCACGATGATCTTTGTGCGCGAAGAGCCCCTTCGCGAGAAGCCCAAGCGAGACAATTCTTCCCGCGCCTTACGTATCTTCGCACTCACGGCGCTCTTTGTCGGGGTTACACAAGGTGCGGTTTGGCTGATCCGCAGCGGAGGCCTATTCCTCAGCAGCCGCGATGTTTCTACCGATATGCAGATTGCCATTATGGGATTGTCCGGTTTGATTGTCATGGCCGGATCGATACTCGTGGGAGTATATTTTGGTGCGCGAGTGGGTATTGGTGAGGACGCTCGGTCAAATACCCCCTTCGTCTGGTGGATCATAAATCGCCTGCTCTTTCTGGCCGCAGTGGGATCGATTCTTGGTTTCTTCCAATTCTTCATCAGCGATGTCATTCATGTCGAGAACCCGGCTACGATGACCACTATCCTCCTCGCCATTGTGGCTTTGTTCTTGATCCCTTCGGTCCTGGGCGGCGGATATCTTGCAGACCGGATCGGGCGGAAACAGTTGATCGCTTTTGCCGGTTTGATTTCAACAGCCGGGACGCTGCTCTTGCTTTTCTCAAGGGCAATGCCAATGGTGATCGTAAGCGGCTGCCTCCTCGGCGTGGGAGCAGGCACATTCATGGCCTCCAACTGGGCCCTCGGCACAGACCTGGTTCCTCCCAAAGAGGCCGGACGTTACCTGGGTATCTCTAATCTCGCCGGCGCGGGTGCGGGGATCGTCGGTGCAGGAATCGGCGGTCCCATGGCGGATTTCTTCAACCGGATACAACCCGGTCTAGGATATCTCGTCATTTTCGCCATCTACGCAGGTCTCTTTCTTCTCTCGGTGGTCGTCTTGCGCGGGATCCCCGAGCCAAACAAATCGCCAGGTCAATAGCCTTCGCTGCAGGATGTTTTTTCTCCCCTGTTTTCTATAAAGTCGCTTGGGGAATAGGCATCACTCGTTGTACAATCCAATAAGACGCCCAAATCAGCGCTTGGAGGAGACACATGATGTCCAATGACGAGCGTATCGGCGAGATTATCCACTACTACCACAAAATTTCGGTTGCCGTCATCAAACTAAATAGATCCCTGCGTGTTGGAGAAAAAATCCAATTCGTCGGTGCTCACACCGATTTCCTGCAGGAGATCCGCTCAATGCAGATCGAGCATGAGGTTGTAGAAGAGGCGCAGGTCGGCGACGAGGTCGCTGTGAAAGTCGATCAGCGAGTTCGACGCGGGGATACCGCCTTCAGCATAGCGGAGTGAAGGGTTCATCAACCTCTCAATTTACAGTTTGATGGAAACTTAATGCTTTGGGGATTCAGACAGCGGGATCTTCCATTCCAAGATTAACGGGGCGAATTACTGCACCAGTGGCAGCGCAATAGTGAACGTTGCACCTTGGTCTGGACCCTCACTCTCCACCCAGACGCGACCGCCATGGGATTCGGCAATCGCCTTAACAATGGGTAGCCCCAACCCTAGACCATCATGCTGTCGAGTCAGGTGATCTTCCACCTGATAGAAGGAGTCAAAGACAGTTTCCAATTCATCGGGGACCAGTCCGATCCCGTCGTCGTGCACGCGTAGCCAAGCCTCATGGCCATGCTGCTCCAAGGTTAACCTTAGTTCCCTTTCTTTCGGGGTAAAGCGTATTGCGTTATTAAGTAAATTGGTTAAGGCCAGCGTTATCTTCTGTTCATCGACCATCGCTTCGAGCGTTTCTGTGGGAAGACTGAGTTTAATTGTCTGCTCTCTGGCTTCCACCAGCTCAAAAGCCTCTTCATACACCAACTGAACGATGTGCTGAAGCGACCGTTTCGATAAGACCAGGTTTGCCGATCCCGCCTGCAGCATATTCAAGTTGGTCATATCTTCGATCAATACTCGCATTCGCATGGCGGAATTAAGGACCGCATCTGCGTGTTCAGAAACATCTTCACCTGACAATTCCTTGAGCAAGGAGGCATTACCCAGGATCAAGCCTAGTGGTGTGCGCAGCTCATGAGAGGCAATGGCAATGAAATCGGTTTTCAATTGATCCAGATTCCCCAACGCATCATAAGCCCGGTTGAGCGCCTCGAGCTGGCGCGCATTGCTTATCGCCACTGCAGCCAACGAGGCAATATTTGTCAGGGTCAGTAAATCTACCTCATCAAAAATCCCCTGGCGCTTGTTTACTGCTTCCAGTACACCCGTCACATCGTCGCGGATCCGCAGAGGCACACCGATCAAAGAGCGCACTGAGAAACGCTCCCCATCTCCAGCTTCGGGATAGCTTTGCCCTGTGGCGCCCAACTCATTAAGAATGAGTGGGCGGTCCTCTCGAAAGACTGTTCCCGCGATGGATCCTTCCTTCGGTACTGGAATTTTCTGAAGAGTCTCGGGGTCGGCATCCGTAGCTGCGGCGATATATAGATCACGGGTTTTATCGCCGACCAGTAAAATTGAGGCCGCTTCGCTCTCGACCAGGTCAGCGGCAGAGCGGACGATGAATTGAAGCAAGCGATCAAGATCCAGCGTTGAATTAAGCGTAACGCTGATCTCGACCAATCTAGATAGCCGCACAACCATTTGACGAAGGCGGGTCAATTCGTCTTGAGTCTGAGGTTCCATCGTTTCGTAAGTTTATGTCAGCAAACTATACTTGTCTACAAGACCATTGTCGCTCATAGGCGATCGTTGTATACTTCATAAGCTCATTAATCTCGCGTTTACAAAATAAGGATTACTCCCCATGAAGGTGTCCTGTCTTCAAGAGAATCTAGCCCATGGATTAAGTATAGTATCACGTGCGGTGGCGCCCCGGAGCACTCTTCCAGTGCTTAGTAATATCTTGGTGGCGACTGACAACGGTCGACTGCGCCTCTCTGCAACCAACCTTGAACTGGGTATCAGCTATTGGATTGGTGCGAAAATCGAGGAGGAAGGCTCAACAACAGTGCCCGCGCGCACTTTTGTCGACTTGGTGAACACGCTACCAAGCGACACTGTATCCATGGAGCTAACAATCCGCAATCAAACATTAAATGTGCGCTGCGGCTCCTTCAATAATGACATCAAGTGTATCGACGCTCAAGATTTCCCCCCATTGCCGCCTTCAGAACTAGATGATGGGCTGACGTTAAACGTTGAAAATCTACGCTCGATGATTCAACAGGCGACTTTCGCTGCCTCGATGGATGACGCCCGCCCCGTCTTAACCGGTGTTTTACTTGAGGTCGAAGATGATAAAACGACGATGGCGGCTGCTGACGGCTTCCGTCTCTCAGTTCGCACCGCACAACTCTCTTCAGCATCTTCCGAACAAGTCAGGGCTATCATCCCGGCGCGTGCCTTGAGTGAGTTGGCTCGAATCATCGGCTCAGGGGACGAAACAATTAACATGACGCTGCCAGCCAATCGTGGGCAGGTAATCTTTCGTGGGACTGATTTCGAACTCGTTTCTCAGCTAATAGACGGAACCTTTCCAGACTACCACAGCATCATCCCCACAACCTTCGCTACTCGAAGCGTGCTCTCAACTAACGCTCTTCTAAAAGCGTGTAGGGCTGCCGATATTTTCGCCCGAGAAGCGGCTCATTCTGCTCGTCTACGCATCACTCCTGGAAGCGACCTCGAGCCAGGAACGATGGAAGTCTCAGCAACAGCCGCCGAAACAGGATCTAATGAGACTATCGTCGATGCCACTATCGAGGGCGAAGCGGTAGAAATCGCCTTCAATGTGCGCTTCCTGGTGGATGTCCTGAGCGTGATCGATACACCCAACGTCGCCATCGAGACGACCTCGGCTTCCTCTCCCGGTGTAGTGCGCCCCGTCGGTCGTGACGACTTCCTGCACGTTATCATGCCCATGCACCTTGGGCGGTAAACATAGCATCGCTTTCAAACTGCTAGTTGCTTATTTAACCCTCGGCCTTTGTCGAGGGTTTTTTGATCAACCCCCATGTTCTACGCAAACTGGTCGTTGGCCAGGCTCTCCTGAAAGAATGCTCCTGCAACCCAGCCTGCGTTCTATCTGAAGCTTCCCGTGCCGAAACCGCAAATCACGTTTAGGGTGAGTGGGGATTGAGTGAGACTGCTTAATTATTATCGTGCCTTATCGAGTTGTAATGTGTTGACCCAAGGGGGTTAGTTATCAAGGAAAAGCAGCGCATGCAACTTACAGAGCGTCTCGGATACAGTTTCATCTGGCAGTCCGCAAAAATATTCAGCGTTTCCAATACGCCAGTCCAGATTCTTGACTTGGTCGGAAAGAACGACCCCCTGAACATCACATTCCTCTGGAATCGCAACCTCAAAGGGATAACCCTTTATCTGACTTGTTATAGGACAAAGTATGGAAAGGCCGACCTTGCCATTGTATTCCTTGGGGGAAAGGACCAGGGCGGGTCTTCGCCCCGCCTGTTCGTGCCCAGCCTGAAGGCTAAAGGAGAGCCAGACGACATCTCCTTTCTCTGGAATATAGTCCGCCATTACCAGACCTCATTCCCAATCGGATCTCCATAATCAATTTCGGCATGTATATTGTCTGGCGTAATCCTTATGAGCAGATCTTCAAGCATTTGGCCACTAGTAGATTTCTCGACGATAATTTTTCCGTTTTCCAGTGAAATATCGACGGATGCACCTTCGATCAGGTCTGTCTCAATCGCGAATGGTTTAGGAATGCGAAGAGCGAGACTATTTCCCCATCGCTGCACCTTGGTTTTCATTTCAAAACCTCCTGTATATACATTGAAGATACTTCATTTTGGGATTCGTGCCAAGTGGAATTGAACGCTGCCGTCTTCGCTTCTTTATTATTAAGGTAGAGACCGGGTGTGATATTGTTACGCGTTTGAGTTGAATTTAGGCATAATTGGAGGAACTAATTTTGGGGAAAAGTGAAACTTTCAATATTTACTGCCGGCGAGATTAATCTTCGTCTAACCAGGCGTGTTCGCCGATGAGGGGGACAAAAGCCACCGGAGTCAGTTTCTCACAAACCAACTTCTTCCCGTCACGCCTCCAGAGTTCAAGGACCTGCCCCATCCGACTGCCCACGGGAGCGACCAGTCTTCCGCCATCGCTTAGTTGATCCTCGAGCGGCTTAGGAACCTCGGGTGCCGCCGCCGTTACAATGATGGCTTGATACGGCGCGTGTTCGGGTAATCCACACGATCCATCGCCTACTACAACTTCGATGTTCTCCAGCTGTAGTGAATGCAGCAAAGATCGCGACCTTTCGGCCAACTCTGGTATCCGTTCAATGCTGTAGACTTTTTTCGCTAAATACCCCAGGATGGCCGCCTGATAACCCGATCCGGTACCGATTTCCAGTACGATCTCATGGCCCTTTAAGTTAAGGAACTCGGTCATCAACGCCACAATGTATGGCTGGGAAATGGTCTGGTGGTTTCCAATGGGGAGAGGCGCATCGATATAAGCTCGGCGCACTTGATCTTGCGGTACGAATTCGTGGCGTGGAATGGCGAGCATCGCCTCAAGCACACGCGCATCCTGGATCCCCCGGCTGACCATTTGCTGGTCTACCATGCGTTTGCGTTCGTGTGAGTATACTTCCTTCTCAGACATGCTCGCTAATTCCGATTATACGCCCGTGCTGACTTCCGAGAAAACACAGTTTGCCCGGTAATATACCCGGGCAAACGTCGAATACAAGTTTTTTCAATGAGCATTATCAGCCATCAGAAGCGAAGCGCTGCTCATCCCACACATCCGCATCATTGTGATATCCGGCTTGCTCCCAGAAGCCCATCCGATCCTCTGCGATGAACTCCAAACCTCTCAACCACTTCCCGCCTTTCCAAAGGTAGATATCTTTCAGACCTTCCCTTCCGGGGATTGCGCCAACGACTCCGCGGAGAGGATAACCGTGATCAGGCGTTAGCGATTGCCCGTCGAAGTGTGATGCCAACAAGAAATTATCCGACATGGCTACAGACATGGGCATGTTTGTCGAATAACCATAATCACAATGCTGTAACAGGAATTTGGCCGATGGTTTGACTCTAATGATCTCCTGCTGCACGAGCGTCTGCAATGAAACGCCCTCCCATTCCGTATCGAATTTGCTCCAGCGGGTTACACAGTGGATGTCCATCTTGACCTTTATGCGCGGTAATTCCAAAAACTCGTCCCAGGTCCAGGTCACTTCTTGATCCACTTCACCCCATACTCTGAATTCCCATGTGGAGGGATCAAATGTTGGGACCGGGCCATAATGCAGAACCGGGAATTTAACCGTCAACGATTGTCCGGGAGGAAGTCTGCCCTCTTGTGAAATCTTCCCCTGTAATTTTCGTCTCTTTCCTTGCCCTTCAGACATCACTTCGCCCTCCAAATTTCATCCATTATATCAACTTCAACAATCGCGCAGTAAACGCCTATACAGGATCGGTCGGCATGGAATCGTACTTGCTTCGAAAAAGATTCTCTGTGATTGTCTCGTTGGCGGTTAGGGGAAATCGTGCACACTCAGGTGGGGTGTGCTAACTCACCCCACTTGAGGTCTTACGCCAAGCATCGTCGAGAATCTAGCGTTGGAATTCGTTTAGCGCACGCGCACACTGCCAATACCAAGATCAATGACCATTTCGATCTGGCTCACAGCGGCAGCATAGCCTGGAGAGAGATAGAAATCACCATCGTGTGTATAGTCGCTTGGAACCAGCACATTACCAATACCAACGCCGGCGCGCAAACGAACGCCCACATCTTCCGGAATCACAACCTGGATCTCGCCTATACCCCCCTCGAGAATAATGTCCATGTTGTCCATAGATGGCAACAACAGAATCATTTGCCCTAATCCCTGCTCAACGTGTAACTCGTTAATCTGAAGATCCTGTAGGTCGAGCTCTGCCTTCCCCACGCCGAAGTCAACGATCAGATCCGTGGTCACTTCAGGGTGCAGAGCGAGGTCCCACGACGGTTGGTCGCTCCACCCACCGAAGAATGGTGCCACGATGACACCTTCGGTCCGTAGATCGATCGTCGCCCGAGTGCCAGAGAAATCGACGGTTTTACCAATCTCCTCGCCACTGAAAGGTCGTACTTCGCCTTGTAGCAACAATTTCGATCCCCTTGGTAATGCGTCAACGAGCAGGTACCCAAGCGCGGGATCGAGGGAAAAAGTGGCCTCCTCTGCATTCCCCAAAGGGATCTCGAAATTCTCAGATGCGTATGTCCATTGAGATTGGTTGTCGAAGAAGATGATGCCGCCAGCCAAGATGGCGAGAACCACCACTACTGCAATTGCCGATCCCCAGGCCGAGCGGCGACCAATAAGTATGTCGAGCCCAATGGCGATAAGCAGGATCGGCCAGAAACGCATGATAACGTCCCATACGTTCAACTCTATCACGTCCAAATTGTTCAACAGAAAAATCACACCAATGGAAATTAGGATAATAGGTCCGGCAATACTGGGTCTACGATGGCGATCATTCATCTTATTTACTCCTTACTCGTCATGTGAGCGAAGCACAGCACCTGCCCATGCCACCAAACGCTATGACCAGCCCCATCTTGGGACTGCAAGCAGACAATTTCGCCTACCCGAATCATCCCTTACCCGCCTGCGTCGTACTTCAGCGCGGACGGAAAAATGAATTAAACAGGATCATCAAGCCGGCACCGATCAAGATGATTGGCCACAACAATCCTGAGAATTGTCCTCCACCCAAGAAAGAACCGAAGATTGCAAACATGATCAGGCTCGCAATAATGGCTCGGCTGCCATCTTTCAGCGCCTCGCGGGTCTTACCTTCGAGCACACCGGAGATGATGACCCCTACACCTACGAAACCTGGTATAAGCGTCCAGATATACGCCCAGCTTCCCCAGTTGCCCGTTTTATTCTGCCAATATAAAATCCCGCCGATCCCACCTACGATCGAAGCCGGAATCGCCAGAGACGGCGTGCTGGTCAGCAACGCCATCAGTAAAAGGAAAACGCCCACCCCAATCACAAGCAGGGGCCAATTCTGTTCAAGATCTATAAACGCGAAGATGTCAGGAAATATTTGGGCTGCTAGGAAAGCGGCACCAATCAGAATGATGAGCAACCCGGCCACTATGTTTGATCGCTGTCCTTGCTCCATGTCACCCTCCTGATTCCATTTACGCAGATGGTATGAATAAGTCGCGCTGATTTTTCTACCAATATCCTACTGCATAGTCGTGTCTTGAATGCCTGGTCTCACATTTCCAAATTTTATTACACCTGGTTCACAGCGGGTTTTTAAAATCGTAGATCCCGTTCCTCACAGGCCAAATTCGTTTGCATCCTTTGCAGCTCAAGCCCTTGGTTGTCATTTGTAGTTCGAGTGAGTCACATTCGGGACAGCGCCATATTGAGCCCTCACGCACGCGGCCGGGTTCGCCCTCAACCAAGGTAAATTGAAAAACACTGGGGGTCAGTTGAATCCAATTCCCCGTGCGCTGCATCATTGAGTCAAGAGCCACCAACACATTAAGGGGTACATGGCGCTTGAGGAGATTAAGGCGAAAGTGGGAAACTGTTAGCTTTCGCCCGGGAGAAAAACCCTCCTGTTTCAACCATTTGTTAATTACTCGCGGATGGAAGTTGAAGTTCAATTCTGCGAACTCGATCGCTTCAGGGTCGAAGGGACTCCAAGCCTGTCGTCGAAAGACCCATCGGGCGATGGCCTTGAGGTTGCGTTTGTTCGCGTATTCGAGGATGAAGGTTGACCCCGGGATAAGTGTAGGTCTGATCTGGCTCAGCGCTTTTTGCGGTTCCACCAGGTGATGGAGTGTTCGAATCATCGTGGCGGCATCGAATGCTTCTTGCGCAAAGGGTAAGCGATAGACATCGCCGACAACATAAACATAGCGCTCACTCTCGCCAAGTCGCTTCTGCGCCAACTCAATCTGCGTTCGTGAATAATCAAGCAGGACGATCTGCTGATACCCTTGATATCGAGCTGTATTTCTCCCGGCGCCTGCACCCACTTCCAGCAATCGAGATCCACCCTCGGGCAGCAATCGCTGGAGAGCGATCGCCTCTACTCGATCCTCGTACTCCCGGCTCCCATGTTCCCAGAATTTTTCCTGGTAATCTGAGCCTTCATAATCACAAATCGGAGGTTGGCTATCGCTCATTTCGCACCATAGAAACGCCGGTCACCTGCGTGCCCGGAGAAATATCAACCCAATTGTACTCTCTCAAACTCGTGGTGTCAGCCGCCCTCTCAAGTTTAAGAATCAAAATAGCGCGTTTCGTCCAGTTTGTGTTGTTCCTGCGCATCACCGCCTTCAGACTCTTGCGCCAGCAAACCTATCTCTGCATCGGCGCGAAATCGCGTCTCTGCTTCGTCAAGAGCAGTACGACTCGCCCGCGGGACGATCGCCCATTTGCCACAATGCGGACACATCTCCAGTTTCCCAACCAATAGATTTGGTGAGATAAAATGTCGGGGATAAGGAAAGCCACAACGCGGACAGACCGCGCCTCCGGCAGAACCGTAATTTCCAAGCTTGAAACTGCCCGAACGGCGGCCCGTGAGCGTAAGAAGGAGGGTTCCAAGCACCATGAGTACAACGAGCCCCGCCATAAGTGGGACGGCGAGATTGGCTACCTGCTGCCAGCTCTCCTCCGCGCTGACGAACTCCAATCGGACTTCTTCCGAAATTACCTCTGCACCGCTTGCCGTCGTACCAACGGCTGAAAACGTGTGTGCACCCACTGCATATTCGCTGGTGCTGAAGGAGTATTTAAAAGGGGCTTCTGAGACTTCCGCAAAGAATTCCCCGTCGAGCAGGTATTTAACCCGTTCCAGATCGTGCGGTCCATCGGCAGAGATCGTGAATCGTCCCTGAATTCGACCAACGCTTCTATACCCGAAATCTCGCCGCAAATGTATTGTTAACCGATCGTCACCATCCTGGCCATATGCAGGAACAGTTAACACAGCAACTAACAAGAAGAATAAGAATATCTTCACCTTCCTCATCTTCACTCCTCACTTCCAGCGCGTTAGGATGGCCTCGCGCTGAAAGAGCTGCGTGGCGAAAGCCAGCAAACCAACATCGAGTACGGCGACCCCAATTGCCATCCACAGGATCATTGTTTCATTGATAAAGATCAATCCACTGATCTGAGCGAAGAAAAGACCCAACAGTGGAAGGATGACCAGCATTGATATCTGTTCGGCTACGCGGGGGTCATTGGCTCGAGAGGATACCATGATGGCGATACTCACAGCCGCAACAGCCAACAGCGGACCAATGACCACGATCGCAAATAACCAGAGTGGACCCGTCACCTGCCGCAATAACCCAGGTCCCTCGGTAAGGATGGCCACTCCTAGTGAAAAAACTGAAAAGGACAACCATGTTGCACCGATCGCGGGCAGCGCTGCCGCCACAGCCTTGCCGGCGAGAAGCTCCAAAGTCGTCACCGGCGTCGCCAGCACCGGTTCCAGCGTTCTCGTTGTTTTCTCACCCACAATACTGTAGGAAGCGAAGGTCGCCGGTATGGCAAGCGGCATCAACATAAACAGCAACATAAACTGACTCACGATGAAGTATTGTCCGCATGTTTCACTACTCAGCCCCTCACACAAGTCCGCGAAACTGGCGGGCATATCCGCTGCCGAAAACCCGGCCATCTCTTCGGGAGTACCCATGGTATAGAGAATAATTAACGGCAGGGCGGTCATCATGAGCGGCATGAAAATCACCGTAAAGAGCACGAAGCGATTCTTGAATACTTCGGCCCACTCCTTACGCGCGATCACCCAAATTTTTCGCATGATCCACCTCTTATAGAAGAATCTACCTGTTTTATTGGCACCGCACTCACTTCGCCCCAGTACCCCCCAACCAAAATAGGTGTAGTTATGTAAAGTGGCGCTCAGACGATATCCACTCCACTAAACAATGGTCAAAAGCACAATTACTTTACCAGGCGCAAATAAATCTCCTCCAAAGAGCGGCGCAGCTCGCCGACAAATTGAATATCCGCGCCGGCATCCACCAACGCCCGGATCAGTTCCGGGTTATTCCTCTCTGGGTCGTCTAACCCGACGACTAGCTTGTTATCCTTTATCTCAACGGAGCGCACGAAGGACTGCTCACTTACCACTTTTTCATATGCCGGAGAGGCGGCGCTCAGGTGAATCACAACCACGCGGTCATAAAGTTTCGCCCGCAGCGCTTCAGGAGTGTCTAGCGCCAGCAAGCGCGTATTAACCACGGCGATACGGTCACACAGTCTATCCGCCTCGTCGAGGTTGTGAGTGCACAGGAAGATTGTTCGTCCCCTGTCCTTTAACTCATTGATAAATTCCCGCACCAAACGCGCCATCTCCGGGTCGAGCCCTGCCGTCGGCTCATCTAGGAAGAGCACTTTGGGTTCATGCAACATCGCCCGGGCGATGGCTAGCTTCTGCCTCATTCCCTTTGAAAAAGTCGCCGCCACGTCCCCGCGCCGATCCCACAACCCCAACAGGCGCAGATAGCGCTCCACCTGTCCGGCCACGTCCTCCACGTCGTACAATTCAGCGAAGAAGCTTAAGTTCCTCTCCGCGCTCAGGCGAGCGTATAACCCAGGCGACTCGGTTAATATACCTACGTTGCGCCTGATCTCATTATCCTCTCGCCCTACTTCATACCCGGCAACCTTTGCCTCCCCCGAAGTCGGCGAAATTAACGCGCTCAACATGCGGATCGTCGTCGTCTTCCCCGCGCCATTTGGCCCCAGGAAACCAAAGATCTCGCCCGGCTTGACCTCCATATCCAGACCGTCAACTGCCAGCACATCACCGAAGCGTTTGGTTAACCCCTTCACAACAATCATCCGCACTCTCCTCAAAACTGGATATTCGCCCAGCTCACAACGGCTCTCTCCTGATCAAGTGTAGCGGCTATCCTCCAGACTATCGTCTGATATTTCTTCATCTATAATTCGCCGCACTCTTGAGTTAGGCGGCGACGTACTCGGGGGATCCACATCGAAGTCTTCTCCCGGCGCACTCATTCTTTTAATAGCGTAAATAATTAGCAAACTAACCCCTGCACCAACGATGACGGTTCCCTCGGCCGCGTAGACACCCCATCGATCCATTACGATTAACGTCGCTGCGTTAAACAGCGTATGCCACACCACGGCCCCCGCCAACCATCCCCATCTACCACGCCGAACACTCTGGAGAACCATCGCACTGGCGCTTAAGTGAAAACAAATCGCCCCTGCTCGCTCGACGGCTCCCAGCAGGGCCTTATACCAGGGCATATTCCAATAGAGCGCCATCTGGGCCGCGACGACATCCACTTGCTCCAGAGGCAGAGTCTTTGCTAGATCCGCCCCGCGCAATGCTACAGCTTGAAAAAAGCCGTATAAAACAAATCCACCGAGGATAATCGCCTCGCTGCCGCCATGACCTGCCCCAAACATGAGCGCATTGGGCAGGTTTCGAGCATCAGGTGCCCAGCGGCGCATGACGACAAAGCGCGCCACCTCTTCGAATACGCCTGCAGAAAGACCGTACAACAGCGCTGCCGCCATAAACGCCAACCCACCAGCCGCGAACATCCCCCGCTCGGTCACAAAGGGCGTCAGAACCAGATTGTTGAAGGGGATATGGAAAACCTGCGAAGCGACGAAGGTCGCCGCCCCCGCGCCAAACAACCCCCAACTGAGTCGCCAGCGCCTCGCCAAGACGACTCCCAAAACCAGGGGCAGGGCGATCATCAAAAAACCATTGAGTAAATGCGCCGCTGCGAGCATAGAAATTATTCCCGGAAATCGACCGTTCACCCAAGTCTTGACTGGATGACACAACAAACTTCATTAGGCGCAACTCATACCACACCGTCAACTTCACCACCGCGAATCCCCCCAACACCTGTGCTATATCGCTGTTATTCTACCTTGATTTTCCGTCACCCCTCAACTACGTTAACCCCGCCCCCCCCTTTGGCGGAGTTTGTCCCTCGCGGTGTTTCACGTGAAACCTGATGGCTATGTTTCACGTGAAACATCCATATCTGTCGTTTATCCCCACTCAGCAAACGAACCCATATTGAGCCGTGTTTCTCTGCTTTTTTCTCGAAAACCTCGTCTCATCATGACCCGGAAGCGAGCCGAGGGTTTCTGGTGTGCATAAGCCGAAAACACCCAACCCGCACTCTCGGACTTATTGAGTATTTCCCAGAATACTTGGTTTATTAAAGGCGGATCACCCTTCTAACCTTGGCGGCCTACCTTCCTCGCGCCAGGCAATAAATAACGCATCAAACAGCAGCGAGATCTCGTCTGGGCTGAATCCCAAATGATGTGCACGCTCCAAGAAGGATTTCGTCATCCCCTCCAGTGCTGCCCTTCGCAGAGGCGCCGCTTGTTCCGGCAACATAGGCCGCAACACATAGGTCCCGCGACCCCGTTGTGTGGAGAGCACTCCTTCTTCGTCAAGTATGCGGTAGGCGCGAGCGATCGTGTTGAAGTTGACGCTCAATTCCGCTGCCATCTTCCTCACGGTTGGCAGCTGATCGCCCGGGCTAAGAACGCCGGTTGCAACCAGGTGTTTGATTCGATCCACTAACTGCAAATAGATCGGTATATGGCCCCGGAAATCCAACTCAGTAAACATTCTGCGATTACCTAGATGTCTTATTGTCTCTTTGTATTATTGTACTAATTGTATATCGCCTGTGTTTGTATGTCAAGCATGAGATGCCTGGATTCGGTTTCGGGGATTGGCTATCGTGGTAGAATCGAATTACGGTTGTTTGACCCTTACACGGAGATAACTATGGACAAGAAAGTTGCTACCTTCACCGTAAAGAAAGGCCTGGCTCAAATGCTTAAGGGCGGTGTGATCATGGATGTGGTCACGGTAGAACATGCCCGCATCGCCGAGGAAGCCGGCGCTGTTGCTGTGATGGCGCTTGAGCGCGTCCCTGCTGATATTCGCGCCCACGGTGGCGTGGCTCGTATGAGCGACCCAGCTCTAATCCAAGAGATTATGGAAGCGGTCACAATCCCAGTGATGGCGAAGTGCCGCATCGGTCATTTCGTCGAGGCCCAGATCATCGAGGCTCTTGGGGTTGACTTCATCGATGAGTCGGAGGTTTTAACGCCGGCTGATGAAGCGCACCACATCAATAAACACCTATTCAAGATCCCCTTCGTTTGCGGCTGCCGTAATCTTGGTGAGGCTTTGCGCCGTATTGGAGAGGGAGCGGCTATGATCCGCACTAAAGGCGAGGCCGGAACGGGTGACGTCGTCGAGGCGGTCCGACACGCTCGCTCGGTTTTCGGCGCAATCCGGCGCCTCGAGAACATGCCCGACGAAGAGTTAATGTCCTTTGCCAAAGAGCTCGGCGCCCCCTTTGAGACGCTCAAAGAAACCAAGGATTTGGGGCATCTGCCTGTTGTTAATTTTGCCGCTGGAGGCATCGCCACACCGGCCGACGCCGCACTCATGATGCAGCTTGGTGTGGACGGTGTTTTTGTCGGCTCGGGTATTTTCAAATCAGGCGATCCCCCTCTGCGGGCCAAGTCCATCGTGGAGGCTGTTACGCACTACGACGACCCGAAAATCCTAGCAGAGATCAGTAAAGGGCTGGGCGAGCCGATGGTCGGCATTGAGGTGAGCGAACTTCCCCAGACAGAACGGCTGGCCGAGAGGGGCTGGTAGATCTCTTCGGGAGGGCGACGATTTTCCACTCCGCAGACGATAGAACCCGGATGCGAAGGCACGACCGGGAAATTAAAGACCAGTCTGAGATAAAGGCGCTTCTGCGCGATTCTCGGTTTGGTTTTATCGCTACCGTTTCTGAGAACCAACCTTTCATACACGCAAACCTTTTTTGGTACGACGAGAAAAACCAGCGCATTTACTTCCACACAGCCCTCGAGGGTCGCGCCCGCAGCAACATCGAGACCAACCCTCAGATATGCTTCAGTGTAGCAAACATGGGCCGTCTCCTTTCCGCTGAGACGGCGATTGAATTCAGCACCGAGTATGCTAGCGTAACGGTGTTCGGGAGCGCTCGTGTAGCCGACGACCCATCAGAACAACGCTATGGTCTGCAGGGGTTGCTTGATAAGTATTTCCCTCAGTTACAATCGGGCGAGGATTACAGCCCTATCACAGATGCGGAATTGCAGCGAACCTCCGTTTTCGCAATGGAGATCGAATCTTGGAGCGGGAAACATAAGGTGAAAGGATCATGAAAGTTGGCGTCTTAGCGCTGCAGGGAGATTTCGCCGAGCACCTCTCCTTTTTGCGCAGACTTGGAGCGGAAGGTGTCGAGGTTCGCTTGCCCTCCCACCTTGATGACGTTGATGCCTTGATCATTCCAGGAGGTGAATCGACGACGATCGGGAAACTAGCCCTCGCGTTCGAACTACTAAAACCACTACGAACCTTCGGCCAGACGCGCCCTATTTGGGGCACGTGCGCCGGCGCAATTTTCCTCTCGACCGATACCTTGGAACGACAGCATCTATTAGGCTTGATGGATATCACGGTCGAACGCAACGCCTTCGGCCGCCAGGCCGATAGCTTCGAGGCTGATATCCACGTGGCCGCCCTTGATGATGCCAAGACACCATTCCCAGCGATTTTCATCCGTGCGCCCCTGATTGCCCGCGTCGGGCCCAATGTCGACATCGTCGCTCACTTGCCCAACAACAAAGATAATGGCATTATCATTGCCGCAAAGCAGGGACATTTCCTTGCCACAAGCTTTCACCCGGAATTAACCGGGGACGACCGCTTTCACCGTTATTTCCTGTCCCTTATGAAAACGTGAACTATGACGATTCGTCCTTATAATTGGCGTGACCTAATACTCTTACACCGACTCCGCAATCGCGGGATGTGCCTTGACACCAGGCTCATGTACACTCGCGGGGCGCCAGCAATCAGGCACACGCCCATAAGTACGCTCATCCCTGGCGGCAACGTCTGCACCCTGGTTTCCCGTGCTGACAATTCCGATGAATTATCGGCAGCCGGCCAGTTCTTAATTCGCAACAATCAGCTTCCTGCACGGTTGGTCTTTATCAGTCCGCGCGAGATTCTCTCCAGACCAGAGGGCACCAGCCTGCTAGATGCAATGGCCCATATGGCCGGAGAACGGGGTGCACCCGTTTTAATCGCCGAGATCGATGAGCGCGACCCCGCCTCTGATAGTTTGCACGCAGCGGGCTTCGCTATCTATTCCCGCCAACGGATATTGCGCCTTGAGAGCATTGTCGAAGGCAAAATAGTTCCGGATGATGAGACCTGGCGTTCTGCCACAGACCGCGACTATATCGCGATTCAAAGCCTATACACCAACCTCGTCCCAGCCTTAGTCCAGCAAGTTGAGCCTCCTCCCTCCCGTTATGAACAAGGCCTTGTGTACTGGTCACAAGGTGAGTTGCTCGGTTTCTTAGACATTGAGCGAGGGCCTCAAGGTATCTGGGTGCAGCCATATTTCCACCCCGCGGCCGAATTAGACGATAATCTCTTGTCGGGATTCCTTCTCGGTTTCTCGCCCAGTCAAAGCTGCCCGCTTTTTATCTGCGTTCGTTCGTACCAGGGAGGCCTCAGCCAATCACTCAACCAACTCGGTTTCGAGCCGTACAGCAACCAGGCGGTCATGGTTAAGCGCCTCGCCACCCCAGTCCGCCGGCCAGTCCTAGCTAAAATTCCAGCGCTCGATGGGACACAGCCTGAGCCATCAGCGCCTTTTGCCAACATCATCCATCACAAATCCACACCGAAACGCACACATAGCCTATGACCCAGAAACGTATTACCGATAACTTAACGGACCTGCTCAAGGTCCTGCCGCCCGAAATCACCAGCGCGATTGAGAAGATCAACCGCCCCGATGACCTGCTGGAGATCATCCTCGATCTGGGCCGTATTCCCACTGCGAGGTTCACAGACTGTGAGGTTGAACTCAGCGAACGAGATGTAACTGCAGCAGATATTGACTATGTCGTGTCCCGCATCGGTGACTACGATGCCGACAACCGCGCCGGAATCGAGCGCACTTTGCACCGTATCTCGGCGATCCGCAACCGGCATAGAGAAATTATTGGCCTCACATGCCGCGTAGGTCGTGCTGTTTACGGAACGATTGACATTATCCAGGATTTCATCACTGGTGGAACCAGCGTCCTTCTCGTCGGTCGCCCTGCTGTTGGTAAAACGACGATGCTGCGCGAGGCCGCGCGCATCCTGGCGGAGGAGAAGCGAGTCGTCATCGTAGATACTTCCAATGAAATCGCCGGGGACGGCGACGTACCACACCCGGCGATCGGCCGCGCCCGTCGCATGCAGGTGCGAGAACCTACGCTTCAGCACGAGGTTATGATCGAGGCTGTGGAGAACCACAACCCCGAGGTGATAGTGATCGACGAGATCGGGCGCGAGCTTGAGGCAATCGCGGCACGCACAATCGCTGAGCGCGGCGTCCAACTGATCGGCACCGCCCACGGGAACACGCTCGAGAATTTGTTGTTGAACCCAACCCTATCGGACCTAATCGGCGGCATCGAGTCGGTGACTTTATCAGACGAAGAAGCCCGTCGCCGTGGCACACAAAAGACAGTTCTTGAGCGCCGCGCCGCGCCGACCTTTAACGTGTTGGTTGAGATTCTGGATCGCGAACGATTGGCTGTCCACCACGATGTCTCTGCTGCCGTCGATGCCATGCTGCGAGGTCGACCCCTGCATCCTGAAGTACGTTACCGCGATAAAGACGGCGAGATAAAAATTGAAATTCCCAGGGCACCAACATCTGCCAGCCGCGCCCCGCAATCCGGATATCGGCGGCAGACCGCACTTCCTACAGCTCCACAGAACAACACAGACGGGCTGCCTTATTCGCCGACGGCGCCCCATATGCCCGGAAAGCCCCTGACTCCAATCCGCATCTTTCCCTTCGGTGTTGCCCGCAATCGCTTGCGCCAGGCATCCAAACGCCTCGGTGTACCCTCGGTTCTAGCAGATTCTCTGGGTGATGCGGAGGTGCTAGTTACCCTGAGATCTAATTTCCGCAAGCGCCCTCGGGTGATCAAAGACGCAGAAAACCGACGGATGCCGATTTATGTTCTGCGCTCCAATACCGTCAATCAGATGGAAGGCTTTCTAATTGACCTCTACAATTTACGCTCATCGAGCTTAGACGACCCATCTATGGACAAGGATCTTGAGGAGGCAAATAACGCAATACAGAGGGTGCTCGATGGCACTCGCTCGATCGATCTCTCGCCCACATCATCCTACATTCGCCGGCTACAGCATCAGATGGCTCGCCAGGTAAACCTGGTTTCCCATTCCTATGGGAAGGAACCACATAGACGCGTGAGGATTTTTCGCAATTGAATTTATTTATCACTTTGGAGGGACCTGACGGAGGGGGAAAATCGTCGCAGGCAGAAGGCCTTGCAGAGTACCTGCGCGCCGAGAACATAGAGGTTCTGCTCACCCGTGAGCCTGGCGGTTCTCCAATAGGAGATCAGATCCGGAATGTGATTATGGAGCTCGAGAATACCGACATGGATGCGCGCACAGAGTTTTTGCTTTTCTCCGCTTCACGCGCGCAGCACATTGCCGAGGTTATTCGCCCCAATCTAGAAAACGGCTTGACCGTCATCTCTGACCGTTTCTTTGACTCTTCGCTGGCTTATCAAGGATACGGTCAACGCTTACCCCTGGATACACTAAAGGCGATCACCAACTTCGCGACCAGTGGCCTCACCCCTGATCTCACGCTGCTGCTCGATCTTCCCGTCGAAGAAGGATTGCGCCGCCGCGAGGCTGACGGAAACTGGAACCGCATGGACGCGTACGACATCGACTTCCACCGCCGCGTACGTCGCGGTTATCTCAATTTGGCAGCCGAGACTCCGGAACGCTGGGTTATCCTCAATGCCGAGCAATCCTTTGCTGCGCTGCAAGACGAAATACGACACGCGGTGATGGCACGCTTAAAGCCTGAACCAACGGATACAGACAAATAGGCAGGAAAACATCCTCACGGACTCATGCCCACATTTCAGATGATAGCCGGGCGTGATTCTCCCGCTGCGCAGTTCCCTTACGGTAAAAGAAGCAGCTTCAAAGAAGGACTTTGAGATTGGTTACCTTGCTATGCTTCGGTGATTCGAACACCTGGGGATTTAACCCGGCATCCTGGGAGCGATACCCGCTGGACATTCGCTGGCCAGGCGTTCTGCAAAACGAACTGGGCAAGAGTTACCGGGTAATTGAAGATGGTCAAAATGGAAGAACAGCTGTCGAGAGTAGGGTGTTCGCTGGTTTCAATACAAGTAAAACCGATCTCGTCTCCACGCTCGCAAACTACAGCCCCTTGGACCTCGTCATCCTGATGTTGGGCACCAACGATTTATTAATGAGCTCGTCTGTTTCCCCGGACGATGTCGGTAAAGGGATCGATGTCTTGTTAGACACCATCCGCCACAGCGGAGCAGGTCCTGTAAGCAGCGCTCCCGTCGTTCTTCTCCTTGCTCCCCCGCCCATCGGATCCCCTATTGGTAAAACAGAGACTCTCGAGAGTGCGGTGGCTCAATCGCACTTATTTGCCGAGCGGTACGCGTCAATCGCTGCGGATTTCGGATGTGCGTTTCTAAATACCGGCGAGATTGTTCGCTCCAGCGAAATTGACGGCTCTCACCTTGATGTTTCTGAACATAAGAAGCTCGGATTGGCTGTCGCAAAACGAGTGCGTATGATCTTCGCTGAAGCTGGATGAAGTATAAAATAACAGTTGGGGCGAGATGGATGGTTCCTAACTGTGGCCGATGCTTCAGCCTAAAAGCCCTCGTTCATCCCTAGATCGGGCATGCTTTTCTCAATCTCGTCCGGACTTTCTCCAGCCTCGAGCCGGTCGATTGCCTCATCAAATTCGGGCGGTATCTCCTCGCCCATTTCGTTGCCCATTTTCCGCATCATTTTCGCCATCGAGCGGGGGTCGGACTCATCGAAGTCTCCCCATGCACTCGGATCCGCCAGGGATTCGATGCGGGATTCTTCTGAGCGCGCAACTCGAATTCTACCTATAATTCGTTCCAACTTTTCGCTGCTGCAATACCGACAGACAACGGGAACTACGCCGTACTCCTCATAAGCCTGATAAATCGAGTTGTGGTTTCCACAGTCGCGGCACAAATAATCATACGTCGGCATCTTACCCTCCCGTAAATATATTATACTGACCACGTTGGGAGGTATCAATACATGTATCGTGAGTTCGCCAATAAACAAAAGCAGCCTTTGGTCATTGTACTATCCGGTCCTTCAGGAGTTGGGAAGGACACCGTTCTTCAGCGCATGAAGGAACTCCAACTGCCTTTCCACTTTGTGGTCACAGCAACCTCGCGGCCGAAACGGAAAGGGGAAATTGAGGGAGTCGATTACTTCTTCGTCAGCGCGGATGAGTTCATCGCCATGATAGAACGGGATGAGTTGTTGGAACACGCTCTTGTCTATGACGAGCACAAAGGGATTCCCAGACAGCAAGTGCGAGATGCGTTCGCAAGCGGGCAGGACGTCATCATGCGTATCGACGTACAGGGCGCTGAAACGATCTGCCAACTTTACCCCGAGGCATTGTTGATCTTCCTCTCAACACAAAACGAGGAGGAGCTCGTTGCCCGCTTGAAGGCGCGCCGTACGGAATCCGAGGAGAAACTTCAGCTGCGGATTGAAACCGCGCGCGAGGAATTACACAAGGTAGAACTCTTTGACTACTACGTTGTAAACGCAGACGATCAACTCGACGCAACTGTTGATGCGATCCTAGAGATCATCGCCTCCGAACATCGCCGCACGAATCCGAGACAGGTGCGGCTATGACCCAAGAAGCCCCACAGGAAGAGCTCGCCCAGTCCGCTCCTCCCGCCAGACCAAACACACCAACCACGAAATCGCGCCCTGGCCTCAAACAATTCCCGGGTACTTACAGTTTAATCGCCATCACCCTTGTCGTTTTTCTAGGACAGTTCCTTTCCATCGAATTATTTCAGTTCGATTGGTTGTTAGAGATGGGGGCGAAATCCGGTCCCGAAATCCTTTCGGGTGAAATCTGGCGTTTCGTCACCCCCATGTTCCTTCACGTCACAATTCCCCACGTCTTAATCAATATGTACTCACTATACGCAATCGGTCCGGCTGTGGAGCGCTTCTTCGGCACAGCACGTTTTCTTGCTGTTTACTTGCTTTGCGGAATTGCGGGGGTGATTCTTAGCCTGGCTTTCAGCCCATACCCCTCGGCCGGCGCTTCCGGTGCAATTTTCGGTCTACTGGGATCGTTAGGGGCTTTCTTGTACCTTCACCGCGGTATATTCGGTCGCTTTGGCCTACTACAATTACGCCAGATCGTGCTTGTGGCTCTTTTGAACCTTGGCCTCGGCCTTATGCCTGGAATTGACAATTGGGGTCACCTAGGCGGCTTGCTCGCGGGCATTGCCCTCACATTATTCCTTGGACCACGATTTGAGGCCGTCTGGGCTGAGGGAGAAAATGGCCAATTGGTGGATCGACGACCATGGGATGAAGTCCGGGTGCTTTTTATTGCTGCCGCCGGATTCATCGCCGCAATTGCTTTGGTGGTGGTGTTTTTCCTGACCGGAGGGTAGACTCCTTCGCCTAGAATCATCACCTTGAGGGGGGATGCTTCTCAGAATCAAGTCGCATCTCCAACTGAGATTCGTTTCTGCGTGCCCTTATACCCTTCTCGTTTCAGTCTGAGTAGCACAGAGGAATGCCCAAATGATGAGCCCTAAGAAGAACACCGCTGATGTATTTGATATCACATTTGTCGGAGCCGGCCCTACGGGACTCTTTGGGGCTTTCTACGCCGGGCTGCGCGAGATGAAGGTCAAGATCATCGATGCTCTACCTCAACCCGGCGGTCAGTTAATCACACTCTATCCCGATAAGCTGATCTACGACACTCCAGGTTTTCCAGCGATTCTGTCGAAGGAGCTCGCCTCGTGTCTGGCCGAACAAGCCTCTCAGTGGAAGCCGTCTATGGCACTTGGGGAACAGGCGCTAACGCTCCGGCGGACACCTCTCCCCGGAGGTGATGATGGTCAGGAATGCTGGATCATCGAGACAGACAAGGACATCCACTACTCTCGCACTGTCGTAATTGCTGCAGGTATTGGCGCCTTCCGCCCGAATAAACTTAATAACGAGAGTATTTCGCGCTTTGAAGGTAAGGGAGTGGAATATTGGGTCAACGATGTCGACGATTATGCCGGGATGCGCGTACTCGTCATTGGGGGCGGCGACAGCGCCGTTGACTGGTCTTTAGCTCTTGAGCCGATCGCCGAGCATGTCACCTTGATCCATCGACGCGAGGGTTTTCGTGCACACGATACTTCCGTGAACGCCTTAAATGATTCTTCCGTTGATACGCGCATCTTCTACGAACTGCGTGAGTTTCAAGGCGACGAGAGTCCTGAGCGTGCTGTGATTTTCGACAATCGCACAGGCGACGAATCAACGATTGAAATCGATGCCGGCATCCTGGCGCTCGGATTCAAAGCCGACCTCGGACCTATTCGTGAGTGGGGATTGGAGACCATCGGCCGCCGCTATATTAAAGTCAACAGTAAAATGGAAACCAATCTTCCGGGAATATACGCCGCTGGTGACGTCGCGCTACAAGAGGAGCTCGACCCGCTCAATTTGATCGTCGTCGGCTATGGCCAAGTCACCGTTGCGGTGAACTATGCCTACACCGCGATCAAACCTGGAGAAAAAGTGTTCCCCGGTCACTCCAGCGAGAGGGTGGCTGATTAGATCAAACTCTGGATTATCAGGGTGAAAATAATAATTAGCCCTTAGTTTATCCCCGAGTACACCGACGGCCGTGTCCACCGTGAGGCTCTAAACCCAAAACGGCCCTGCAGGAAGGCCAAACTTCTATCCAATGATGCTTTCGCTTATGTATATAGGGGGCTCAATGGAGAGATGCTTTTTCGAGGTTTGAAATCTCTCCCGTCGGATCAGGCGCTTTGTCTTCGGTGTTTACTTCCTTTGTCCAGGGCATATAAAGGATCACACCGAGCATGCTAATCAACACCCCCGTTACCAGACCAATCATCTGAATATATCCAAAGTGGACCACGGGCATTCGGTGGGCGCCCACACCGATGAAGTCAGCCAGCGATCCTACAGCAGCCACAACGTAGCCCGTCGCTATTAGCCTTATTCCTATGTCCGCTCGCAAAGAGTTTGGTTTTCCGTTGCGAATTACTCGCACCGTTGAATAAGCCGCAACGAGCAGAATCGCCAGCCCCGTAAGCCAGACACCGATCTGAACAAAACCTACGGTAATGCTGCGGTTCATGCCGATTAGATCGGGTTGGATGCCGACCATAAAAATCAGCAAGCCGATTAACATTACAGTCATCCAGAGTCGCGCAAGGCGTGTTTGCAATCGGGTGAGAGCGCGCATAAGAATCAGTTCTCCGGTAATGCTCTTCGCAAAAATCGCAGCCAGTTTCCCCCAAGGATTGCTTCAATATCCTCTTGATTATAGCCGCGTGCGTCTAGCGATTCGCCAATTAACCGCAAGTCGGCCACACTGTCAAGCCCTTGAGGGACTTTGTCCAAACCAAACCCTCCATCAAAATCGCTTCCTATACCAACGTGCGCAGCGTCTCCGAGCATCTGACAAATATAATCGATCCCCGTCGCAACATCTGCAAGAGTAACAATCTCTCTGCCTTGCGAAGGCTCCCACCTATCTTTTAAGAAGCGATTCCCGAGCACTAATCCAATCACACCTTCCCGATCGGCGGTTCGTCGGATAACAAGGTCGGTGATATGCCGTTCGGGTTTTTCCGCATTTGGCACCAGGGCGAGCGGGCTTGTATGTGAGACTAGAATCGGGCCCCGGAAAAGATCTAATGCTTCTACAGCCCCCTCCTCAGCCAGATGCGCTAGATCCAAGATCATACCAACATCTGCCATAGCGTCCAGGAGTTCACGGCCGAGATCCGTTAAAGGACCTGGTTCTCCTGTCCCACCAGCGTAGCGCGTTGCGGCCCAGGCAGGACCCAGGATCCGTACGCCCCCATCGAACCATTCTTGCAGTTCTCCCGGTGACCGCACTCCATCGGCACCTTCCATGAGCAATACCATTCCTACGCTTCGCTCTTCATCCTCAGCCGTCTGCCACGCCGACTCTGTGATTCCAAGCTCGTGCTTATCGCGGATTAAATGGAATTTCTCGGCATGCTCTTCTACCAGGCGATGGTAGTACGCCAGATCGGAGCTGTAGAGTGCGTGCGCCTCATCGGCATCAGCGTAACATCTAACATCCCAGGGGTCTTTCTTCCATCTAAGTGGCGTGGAGAAGAGCGTTGCGAAGACCACCGCCACGCCGCCCCGAAGCCACTCCGGCCAACCAAGAAGCGTGTCACCGTTCCACTTTGGTATAGATGTGTCCTCTTCCATCGCTCGCGTCTCGAGCGCGGAACGTGTGTAATCACGATCGAAAGTGAGCGCGTTCCACGCCAGATCTTCATGGCCATCGACGATGATCACGTACGCCTCCACTCATCAACGAGGACACGCCAGAAATCATCGTCATCGCCGGGGTGAAACGACCAATATGGCGTAATCCTATCAACAAGCCCCGCATAGCGCTTCTTGATCGCACCCGCCAGCGCACCGGGTTTCTCAACTACCGCAAAGGTCGCCAGCATTTCATCATCCACTAACTCTGACATCGTCTCCCACTTTCCCTGTCGGGCAAGAGACGAAAGCTCTTCGGCAGGGTCATCCCAACCATGGAGTGACATCACCCGGCGGTAGGACGGTGTGGATGCGTAAAATGCGATTTGCGAGCGCACAAATATTTCCTGCTGAATGTTCGTCACGACAAATGTGGATGTTGAAAGTTGGATTTTGCCTTCATCTCTTTCCGCTCGCTTGGTGCCCTCCGCGATCGCGGGGCGAACGACCTCACGCAGGTAACGCTCCGTGTGCAGTGGGTGGATATGGAAACCATCGGCTACTTCACCGGTCAATCGACACAGGCTGGGGTTCACCCCTGCCAAATAGATCGGAATATCAGGATACTCAATCGGTCCGGGGTTAAAGAATGGCGTCATTAAGGTGAGTTTGTAATATTCACCCCGATAATCTAGGCGCCCTTCCCCCTGCCACGCAGACCAAAAAGAGCGCACGGCCAGAACGAACTCGCGCAGCTTGCCTGCGGGCGACTCTGGCCAGGGCATTCCGAAGCGCCGCTCGATATGCGGTTTGACTTGCGTCCCTAAACCCAGGATAAATCTTCCTTGCGAAGCAGCGGCCAAATCCCATGCTGTGTGGGCAACATTTGCCGGGCTGCGCGCGAAGGCGATCGCCACTGCCGTACCAAAATGCATCTTTTTCGTATGCTCTGCCACCAGAGCCAGGGGGAGAAATGGATCATGCTGCGTCTCTGGTGCCCAGAGACCATCAAAGCGCATTCCCTCCACTGCTTTGGCAATCGCCGGCACTTCCTTAAGTGATACCGGGGGAAGCGCTACATCTAAATGCATTTTCCGATTCCTCTCATGATCCCACGGCGATCGAGATTGTTATCTAGGAACTGGGGTTTGATACTACAAAACCGTCTGGGATAAAAGCCACGAAACCTCTTTTCTTTTTCAGCCGGTATATTAAATATCATCAAACGAGGCGATGACGACACGCCAGTCATCTGGAATAAGAATGGATTTCCTCAGTTGGTAATCGTAAGCGACCAATGTTGCTTGTCCAACAGCCAGTTCATCTCCTGTTTGAGAGTCCTGTATCGAGTACTGAGTTTCTATACTTTTCTCTCCGAGACGCACAGTGCGAACCCCTACTTTAATATCACTCTCTAATTGGATCGGGCTGATGTAGCGGCAACTCTGCTCCGCGAGGATGATCCCGATCGCGTCGAAATCTGATCCTTCCCATAAGCCAAGCGCCTTGATGTACTTCGACCGCGCCTGTTCCATGTACGTGAAGTGGCGGGCATTATTCACGTGGCGTTGGGCATCAATATCGCCATAGCGGATCTCAATCGAATGAAAAAAGCGGTATTCGCTCATTACACCTCACACGGTGATAAGTCGAATAAATCCTAACCCAATCATTTCGGAATTTTTCATACGCTATCCATCCGATCCGCTTGCGTCCAGGGATTGGTCAACCCCAGGTCACATCTCCACAGAGATCGGGTGGAAGTGGCTTATCCCGGAAAGTTTCGAAGGCCGCGCGCTCTGCGCCGACTGTCGTCGACTCCCCGTGCCCGGGGTGTAATCGGACCGAATCAGACCAGGTAAAGATCGTCCGGGCCAATGATTCGAGCGCCGTCGCCAGCGCTTCTGGTGTCTGCGTATGTCCCGGTCCTCCAGGGAAGATCGCATCCCCGGATAGGGCATGATGAAATCCATCTGCTTCGATGAGTTTTAGGGCGACGCTTCCGGGTGTATGACCGGGAATATAAACAACATCGATGTGCGCATCCCCCAACTTAAAAATATCTCCTGGCGATAATTCGTAATCAGCCTGGATGGAGAAAGCCTCCGCGTCGGCGGGGTGAATCCCCGCTTTTACCCCCAGCGACTGCTTTACCGCGTGAAGCGCACCAACGTGATCCGAGTGTCCGTGTGTAAGCAAGAGTCTGGTGACGTTAGTGTTTCCTATCCAATTAAGAATCTTCTGTGCTTCATCACCGGGGTCTACAAGTACTCCCTCGCCCAACTCATTATCTACAAGTAGATAGCAATTCGTCTGATATTCCCCAACGTGCATAACTCTTAATTCAATCATCTTCGGTCTCCGGGAGACTGTTTTTAATTCCCTTTGTTGAAAAATAATACCCGGGAGAGCCCCCGGGCATCCTGAATTCTTATAGCGCCGGGTCCTCTTCACGCTTTTGTCGTTTCGGCCCCGTATAACTTGCGGTGGACTACGCTCAAAGCGCGGACCTGCTTCTCTGCATGGTATGAAGAACGAACCAGCGGTCCGCTTTCAACCCACTTGAAACCGATATCTCTACCGAAGCTTTCGAATTCTTCGAACTCCTCCGGAGTATAGTAGCGCTCAATCGGGATATGCTCCTTCGTTGGTTGGAGGTACTGACCGATAGTGATGATGTCGACTTTCCAAGAGCGAAGGTCTTCCATGACCACCTTGACCTCATCCATGGTCTCCCCCAATCCAACCATGATGCCTGACTTGGTGAGTACCTCCGGGTCTAAATCCTTCGCGTTGGTGAGCGTCGCCTGCGCCCACTCATAACGATCCTGCGGTTGAACTTCCTTAAAGAGCCGCGGTACGGTTTCTACGTTGTGGTTGAGAATCTCGGGTCGGGCATCCATAACGATTTTCAGTGATTCAATTGAGCCTTTGAAGTCCGGAATGAGCACCTCAATGGAGCAGCCCGACTGCAGTTCGCGGATTCTCTGGATAACCATCGCAAAAATTGGTGCACCACCGTCGGCGCGCTCATCGCGATTTACGCTGGTAATAACCGCGTGGCGTAGATCCATCGCCTGTATAGCACGCGCAACTCGTTCGGGCTCGAGCCAGTCCAGCGGTGCAGGGCGCCCCGTTGCGATATCACAGAAGCCACATGAGCGTGTACACACATCGCCCATAAGCAAAAACGTCGCCGTCCCGGAGCCCCAGCATTCCCCCATATTTGGACAGCGGGCCTCTTCACAAACGGTGTGTAACGACTTGGAGCGCATCATACCTCGCAGCCACTCGTAGGTCTCGCCTGATGGCGCGCTCACCTTAATCCATTCCGGCCGCCTCCGGGGCGGTCGATCCTGGTTGCGATCCGATTTGACATCAACTTTCATTCCGTCATCCTTCATGGCTGTCTCGTCATTAAGTCCATTCTACCGCGAAACCCTGCTCGTTTATTTTCGCTCACTTGGTAATAGAAAGGGCGCAAGTATACTCATCGTTATGGACCCCTCTAACTCCACCAACGGATCGCCGCAGCACCCCGTTTTATTTGCGTCAGTTCAACAAAAAGACGGCGACGAAGATCGATCCCGACTCTCCGGCGCGGGTCTGTGCGCCATATCCGCTGCAGGTTTCGCCAGCCTCTCGATATTAGGGAAGCTTGCCTTCAACGCAGATCTCAATATTGTGACGATCTTGAGCCTTCGATTTGCGGGTGCCGCCACTCTATTGGCGGTCTATTTGTCGTTTTTCCGCCGACGCAAATTGTTTTTCGATGCCCGCCAGGTGGTCATTCTCATGCTGCTCGGCGCGGTCGGCTACACCGGGCAATCCACACTCTACTTCGCCGCCCTTGAACGAAACTCTGCCTCGATTAGCTCATTACTGTTATATGTGTACCCTGCCTTCGTAGCCCTGTTTAACTGGTTCCTGAACCATCGAGCACTAAGCGCTCGAGAGTGGGTCGCTCTCGCACTAGCCTCTTTCGGAGTGCTCCTGACCCTCAACCCAGTCCGAATTCTTCAAAGCGCTGGCGGCGGGTCGATTGATTTGCTCGGTGTCGCTTTGGTACTAGGATCTGCTATCTGGTATGCCGCCTACATCATCAGTTTCGATCGTTTCTCCCGCCGGACAGATCCCTGGGTGAGTCTGGTCTGGATTTCGCTCGGCGCAGCGATCAGCTTCACAGCCGCGGGCGCCTTCTCCCATACGCTGGATTTTAAAATAGGGATGGAGGGCATCCTCATCCTATTAGGTATGGTTACTCTCAGCACAATCCTGGCCCTAGGCACTTTCTTGGCCGGGATACAACGCGTCGGTCCAACAACCGCATCGCTTCTCAGCACGCTCGAACCGGTCTTCACCGTTCTCCTCGCTATAGTTTTTCTAGGGGAATTCCTGACAACAATACAAACAATAGGCGGGGGGCTTGTGCTCGCGGCTGCCGTGCTGCTCAGCACCTCACGGCGACACCCTGCACAACCTGATTAGTTACGTTTTTCACAAGTGATCTTTGTTCCTTGCCGAGCCTCAATATCGGAGTTATCGTTTAGTTGTCTGACAATCTTGGTTTAGCAGAAGAGTAACTGTCTATGAATAGAGAACTGAGTATCGACGCCCTGCTCCCGCCCGAGATGGCGCGCCGAGCCGAATATATCGGGGTCAGTAAGGCGGAGGCGCCAGCGCTGCGCACCTTTGTCCTGGCTATCCTGGCGGGGGCTTTTATCGCTCTGGGCGCGATCTTCGCCACCACAATCTCCGCCGGGACGTCCAGCGAGCTGCCCTTCGGCGTAGCGAAGCTCCTCGTCGGCTTAGCCTTCTGCCTCGGCCTGGTCCTTGTCGTCATCGGCGGCGCAGAGCTTTTCACAGGCAACAACCTTATCGTCATGGCTTGGGCAAGCCGCAAGGTGAGCACAAGGGCGTTGCTGCGCAATTGGGGGATCGTCTACATAGGTAACTTCGTGGGATCCATCGGAACCGCAATCCTGATCATCTTAAGCCGGCAGTACACCTTTGGCGGAGGGTTGGTCGGGGCCAGTGCGTTAGCAATTGCCACCGGCAAGGTAAATTTCGGTTGGTTTCAGGCATTGATGCTCGGACTGCTGGGCAACATCCTAGTTTGTCTGGCGGTGTGGCTGACCTTCAGTGCCCGCAGCACCATCGATAAAATCGCTACGATCATTTTTCCGATCACGGCCTTCGTCGCCGCCGGCTTCGAGCACAGCGTGGCAAATATGTATTTTGTCCCTGTCGCATTGATGATCGAGACTTTCGACCCCGCCTTTGTCACGACAACCGGTCTAGAGCTCACAAATCTCACCTGGGGAAACTTCTTAGTCAACAACTTGCTCCCTGTGACCATCGGCAACATCATCGGCGGCTCGATCTTCGTAGCCGCGGTGTACTGGTCTGTATTTTTGCGCCATACCGAGCGTTGAACCGAAAGGACATCCAATGAAAGCGTATATGTTGATTACAATTCACACCGGGCAGATTGAACAGGTCGTTGAGCATCTCCGCCGCGTGGACGGTGTCATTGAAGCTAATATGGCCTTTGGCCCCTATGACGCAGTGGCCGTTGTGGAAGCGGAGGATATCAAGGCTCTGGGCAAAACCATGGCCACTAATATCCAGCCCATTCCGGGTGTGTTAGACACCCTCACTTGCCTGGTGGTGGACGACTGAAGTCAGCGCATATTAATCATTTGCAGCATATGGGACTCTGCGCTAATATGAACACCTGTTGAGCGGCACTTTGAAGAATTAGATCCCAATATTTCTATCGCCGTGGACAAGCCGAGGAGGAAGCCAGCACTTGGACCGTGGGCTTTCTCCATACTGACCCGAATTCGTATAACGCGAAGCTCATTATCCATAGTTTATCAGGAGGAAATCATGCGCCTTACACCACCAAAGAAATGGGTTTTCTGGACTTCTGTTATTCTCGTCGTTCTGGGTCTCGTCGGTAAATTCGTCAATGTCCCCTTCCTCACGGACTACGCTTACTGGTTCGTCGTGGTTGGCTATATCTTGCTCGCTGCAGGCAACTACCTCAAAGGTTTCTAGACCCAGATTTTTTTCGATTGCATCGTTAAGCGAATTCGGGCCAAAAAAAACCCTCTGCAAATACGCAGATGGTTTTTTCTATCTACCCCGCATTCTTATCCCCTGTGTATAAGAGCTTCCAGCAATCTCACGGTCAGGACCTTCACCTCTCCCCCGCCGGGGGCGACCGGCCCCACACAGACCGGGCATCCGTCCTGGCAACGGCAGTTGCGCACAAGTTCGAGGGCGCCGGCCAGCAGTTCGTCATGTAGCTCATAAAGACGCTCCGCTAATCCAAGTCCTTCTGGAATCCGATCGTAGAGTGTGATCGTCGGCGCTTTGGTCTGTTTATCGCGCACAACCGTAATCGCCCCAAGATCGCGCGGATCACTCATCAAGTAGAGCGGTGCAATATTGCGAATAGCGTAGGCTAATCCCCCCAATGCGCTGCGCTTGCCACGCGCCGATTCAGCCCGTTGATGACAGGTCGAACAGAGCGTGATCAGGTTGTCGACTTGATTCGCCAGCCGGTCATTCCTGTTTTCTCCAGGGATGAAATTGAACTCGCGGAAGGGCCGGATGTGATGGACGTCATGTTCTCGCTCTTCACGCTCTGGTGCATTACACTGCCGACACAGAAAGCCGTCCCGTGTCCGCGCGGCTTTACGGGCGCTCGCCCAATCGGGGCCGTAATCCTGTGGCGGAAGCAGTACGCCATCCGCTTCCATCTGCTCGACCATCTCCGGCGCAATCCACATCCAATAAGCGCTGGTCTCAAATTCGCGCGCCGGTAAATCGATAACGCCATACCCGAGAGTCTCATGAGTATAGCGCTTGATTTTTCGATAGGAGATGGTCTGAGCCGTAACCCGTGCCCATCCGTGGGCACGACGCGCAGGCTTCTTTTCATCGGCTTCAAATACTTCCAGCACATCCAAGTCGACCGTCTCCGAGGCATCGGTGTAATAGTCAAGTTGGGCCGGCTCAACCTCGGCGATGGCCTTGTCCCAATCTAGGCGTCGCACGAGGTAGGTACGACCCTCATGTGTATAAACCGCCCCCTCGTGAAGCAGAATCGGGGCTGTCGCAGAATCCACCTCGCCGATCACGACGGGTCGTCCCGTGCCCACATCCTGGATCACCACTGTCTCATCGCTGCTTGCGCGCAACGAAACTCCTTCCGACGGATACGAGTCAGCCACCCAGTGATAGCGCCCATTCGATCGATGCAGATTACCCTCTTCGGTTAGAAAATCGAGAAGTGCCGCCAGGTCTTCTACAGAGCCGAACTGTTCGTCGGCTTCGAAGGGCAGTTCGAAGGCAGCACAGCGCAGATGGCGCAGTAGGATCGCCAGATTGTCTGGGTTGATCAACCCCATTTCAGGCGACCGTTCAAATAGGTAGGCGGGGTGGGCGGCGACGAATTGATCGAGCGGGGCAGCTGAAGCGACCAGCACCGCGGCCGACACCTCACTGCGCCGCCCGGCGCGCCCCATCTGCTGCCAAAGACTTGCGATTGTGCCCGGGTATCCGGCGACGACGGCAGCTCCCAATTGACCGATATCGACCCCCAATTCCAATGCATTCGTCGCTACTACACCGAGAACTTCACCGCTCCGCAGCCCTCTTTCAATTTCCCTGCGTTCGAGAGGCAGATATCCGCCCCGATAGCCGCGTATCGCCATTGGGTCGCCACCCATCTGCTCATATGAATCTCGTAAATACCCAAGGAGCAGCTCGGTGGTCATGCGCGCTCGAGCGAACACTGCCGTCTGCACTTTTTCCTTAAGAAACGATTCCGCTACACGCGTTGATTCAAGTGTATATGCCCGTCGAATGCCCAACGCCGGATCGATGACGGGCGGGTTATAGATCACGATGTGCTTCTCGGATCTCGGTGATCCATCCAGGTCCTGCGACACCACAGTCACCGGCGCTTCAATCAGTCCTTCAGCTAGTTCCTTCGGATTAGCGATGGTGGCAGAAGTGAGAATGAATAACGGGTCAGACCCGTAGAACCGACAAATACGGCGCAAACGCCGCAGAAGATTAGCGACGTTCGATCCGAAGATGCCCCTGTAAACGTGAAGCTCATCAATCACGACCCAGCGCAGGTTCTCGAACACTGCAGTCCAGCGCGGGTGGTGAGGTAAGATGCCTGCATGGAGCATGTCGGGGTTCGTGATTAAGATGCGGACATCATCGCGTATGGCGCGCCGCCGCGCCCGCGGCGTGTCGCCATCATAGGTTCGTACCGGGATCTGCTCGACAGCGTTCAGCACATCGAGGAAATTATTTAAACCAGCCGACTGATCCTGGGAGAGGGCTTTGGTGGGAAAGAGATACAACCCGCGTGCTTCTGGGTCAGAAAGTAGCGTCTGTAGCACCGGCAGATTGTAGCAAAGCGTCTTGCCGGATGCTGTCCCGGTCACAACGACAACATTCTCCCCCGCCAAAGCAGCTTCCACAGCCGCAGCCTGATGCGAATAAAGAGGCGCCATATCCTGGCGCCGCAGCGCGTCGACCAACCGCGGCGATACTTGCGGAGGAAATTCTGCGTAGCGCGCCGGCCTTGCAGGGATTCGCTCCCATGCCGATACATTCCTCATAAATACGGGGTCAAGCCGGAGCCGTTCCAGCGCTTCTTCTACAGGCATCTTCTGGAATTATACATAAACTATTCCTCGAAGTGGCACGTTGATAAACGCCACACTCTACAGGGTTGCCTCAATGATCTCCTGCTTAAGTGTACAGTGCAAGGATTGCTGGACAGCGCTGAGTTCAAGGTAATTAGAGGGTATCTACGAAAACCTGTTGCGTAATCTTCCTGCCCAATACCACCGATCCGGGCTGACCGCTGATTTGAATCTTCAGATTCTCGTCGAAGGGGGAGTGCTCCAGGATTGAGACCCTCGTCTCCGGCTTTAAACCCAACTCGCCAAGGTGCCTTAATAAATCGGGGTCGGAATCGCGCACCCTCACAACCACTGCATGTTGATTCGGGCGTAAATCGCTCAAGCGCGTAACACATGCTGGAGGGATTTTTAGATCACGTGTGGGGATGGGATCCCCGTGCGGATCGTGAGTGGGATCACCTAACACTTTGGCGATCCGCTCTTCGAAGTTTTCAGAGATAACGTGCTCCAGTCGTTCCGCCTCATCATGCACTTCGTCCCATGGATAACCAAGGATTTCGTGCAAGAACATCTCTATCAAGCGATGGCGGCGGATGATCACCAGCGCCACACGTTCTCCTTCTGGAGTCAGCGAGACGCCACGGTGTTTCTGATAATCAACCCAGGAGGGATCGTCGCTCGCCAGCTTCTGCACCATTCCGGTGACAGACGCCGGAGTGACGTTCAAAAGATTAGCAAGCTCCGTTGTCGTGGCGCGGCCGCCCGTGGCCGACAACTTATATATGGCCTTAAGATAGTCCTCGATTGCATGCGTTAACTGTTCGGGCATCGCCTCGCTCCGATCATCCACTCCGCGTCAGGACAATTCAACTTTCTGGGGACACAAGTAAAGCACCGGGATCGGGATCACAGAAGACCAGCCGTAACCCGCCATATCTGAGCTACAAAGAACGTCATGAGCAAACCCAACACAAGGGGCATAATCGACGCCACGGTGGTCCATTTCAAGCTTCCGGTTTCTTTATAAATCGTGTAGATCGTCGTGCTGCAGGGGTTGTGCACCAGGCTGAATATCATCAAATTAACCGCCGTCAGCAACGTCCAGCCTCCAGCATGAAGCAGGGCTAATGTGCTCGCATTCGAGTCAAGCTCAAACATCACCCCTGCGCCAGTATCAAAACCCGCGGCTCCGGTCATCAAGACAGTTAGCATCAAGACCGTTGGAATGACGATTTCATTCGCCGGGATGGCTACGATATAAGCCAACAAAATCACCCCATTCAATCCAATGAGGATACCTACCGGGTTGAGGAAGTTAACGAGATGCTCGGCAATAGTCACTCCTCCGATGGTGATGTTCGCGCTCAACCAGATTGCCGCGCCCGCTGGCGCCGCAAATACGATTGCCCGCCATAATACATAGATTGTGCGATCTATGAACGATGTATAAATCGTCTGCATGATACGCGGCGGTCGGTAAGGTGGAAGCTCCATACTGAAACTGGATGGCGCCCCGCGGAGCATCGTGCGTGAGAGTATCAAGTTGACCAGGAAAGTCAATAAGATTCCCAAAACGGCGATCCCAACTACTGCAAAGGAGGAGATGAGCCCGCCGAGATGAGCAGGAACCAGCGCACCGATAAAGATTGTCGCGATAAGAATCTGGGTCGGCCAGCGGCCATTACAGAGTGCGAAGTTATTGGTGATGATGGCGATAAGCCGTTCGCGCGGGCTATCGATAATGCGCGTGGCGATCACGCCGGCAGCGTTGCACCCGAAGCCCATCATCATACTGAGCGCCTGTTTGCCGTGTGCGCCGGATTTCTTAAAGGCGCTATCCAAGTTGAAGGCAACGCGCGGCAAGTACCCGAAGTCCTCTAATAAAGTGAAGAGCGGGAAGAAAATCGCCATCGGCGGCAGCATAACACTGATAACCCAGGCTGTTGCCAGGTACATCCCGTCAACCAGCAGCCCTTTCAACCATAGCGGGAAGCCCAGCGACAAGGCGATCTCCGACAACCAGGGATGCACTTTTCCAAGCAGCAGAGAGGCGAGCCAAGCAGAGGGGACGTTCGCCCCGGTGATGGTGATCCAGAAGACGAGAGCGAAGAGCAGGATCATGACCGGGAAGCCCCAGAACCGGTGAGTCACGATCTTGTCGATCGTCCGGTCGAGATCAAACTTCGGACTCTCTTCTGGGCGGCTTACCGCCCGATCGGCAATGCTCGCCGCGTCGGTGTAAATGGCTTCGGTGAGTGCTTCGTGCACGTTGCCGCCCACCTCCCAGCGAAGTGTCCGGGCAGACTTCAAGAGCTTCTCGGGAGATACCGCTCTCGCTTCGCTCACGATAATGCCCCCTGCTTCCGTCCCATCTCCGCGCTCGATTTCTCATTTTCCGTTTGTCTTAAGCTGCCCAGTTCACCTCTGTTAATAGCCTCGATGATCCGTTCATCTCCATCGAGGAGACGCATCGCCACCCAACGGGGGTTTGGCAGATCTGGATAGACGTCTCTCACTTCCTTAGTTAAAGTCTTGATAGCGCTCTCCATGGCGCGCGAGAGCGCCTGGATTCTGTGCGGCCGATAGGCGAACTTTCCAGATGCAACTTCGCTGATCGTTGCAACCAATTCATCCAGCCCCTTGCCATAACGAGCCGATGTGGGCACAACAGGAACACCTAGATCGCGCGAAAGGCGGCGTTCATCCACTTCCAATCCGTGGCGTGTAGCTTCATCCATCAGGTTTAAACAGATGACAGCCCGATCGGTGATTTCTAATACCTGGATCACCAGATTCAGATTCCGCTCCAATCGAGTTGCGTCCACAACTACCACGGTGACGTCCGGTTGACCAAAGAGGATAAAATCGCGGGCGATCTCCTCATCTAGCGAGGTCGATAACAGCGAATACGTACCGGGAAGATCCACTAATTTGAAGCGCTGATCGGCATACTCAAAGCCACCTTCAGCCCGTGTGACCGTCTTTCCAGGCCAATTGCCTGTGTGCTGGCGCAGTCCTGTGAGGGCGTTAAACACGGTGCTTTTCCCGGTATTGGGATTACCAGCCAGCGCGACGACATAATCCCAATCTGTCATGTCGACACCCAGCTTTAATAGGTTCGCGGCATTGTGCACGGGGCAGGTTGCACATTCGCTCATCGGAGCTTTCGTTGTCTTATCTACCATCCCACTCACTCCTCATTCAACCAATATACGGTCCGCCTGGTCGTCTCGCAGAGCGATCAGCGCACCTCGGATTCGATAGGCTTTCGGATCTCCACCCGGACCAATCAACTCGACGCCCACTTTGGTTCCCGGCAGCAAACCCAGGTCGAGCAAGCGTTGACGATCCAGACCACGACATACCGGTGAAATCGACAGGACAACGGCTGATTCACCGGACCTTAAATGGCTTAACGGTTTTCCGACGGGATCCTCAGCCTCCCTCTCGGGAAGGGCCAATACGGAGATATTCGCCGCTAGCACTGGGGCCAGGGTGTGCTCGTCGCCCCCGGCCCAGAAGCGCAGTCGTTCTGGTGTCCGTTCGACGAGCCGCAGCATCATACCTAGATGCAATCCTTCGGCGACGAGCTGAGCGTAGACCACGTCCGGCTCATCCTCGAGATGTACGATGCGCAGGGGGGTATCAATCTCGGCTGCGGTGAGCGGCTGACCGCCATGATGGACAATCTCGCCATCCGCCGCGGGTATGGGATCTCCGTGCGGATCATGTGTGGGGTACCCTAGTTTCGCCGAGAGCGCTTCAACCTCAGAGGGTGTTAATTCGTGCTCATAACGCTCTGCTAGATCATGCCATTCTTGTTCGCTGTATCCTGTCTCGTCCGCCAGGTATCGTTCCCACATGCGATGTGCACGTAAAGTATGCAGCGCCGACTCACGACCCGCGGGCGTCAAACGGATACCACCGTTGCTTATTTGAGCCAGATTATTGTCCTCAAGCTCAGACAACGTCGCTGACGCCTTGTTGAGGTTGACTCCTAATGCGCCGGCAATGCTTTGAATCGAGGCCACTGACCCGCCCATCTCACAGTTGTGGATGTGTTTCAACGCATCCTCGCGGCGGATGCGGGCGGTCATCCTGCGCCCCCGCTGCCAGCGCGCATAAAGGCCCTTCTCCGGCCAAAAAAACCACAGCACCAAAACCAACAAGCTAATGCCAATTAACAATGTTACTAACGAATCACTCATGCCGTTCTCTTTTCCTCTCGGGAACCAACCTCTTCATCATGGGCAACGCTTTTTTAGACCCGCTCCGTTGCCCATTACACTAGGGTGCTGGTGTTTGTTAACGAATCTCCTCATAGCGAAGCGACTCGACCAGTCCGGTAAATAAGGCTACCCTTATAATAATATTAGTTGAGACTAAATGTCAAGAGGGGGAGGGGGTGAGTAGGATCACATAACAAACACGTTCTGGAAGAGCATCATCATGATGAAGCCGCCCATTGCCGCCAGCGCGCTCGTTTGCCGCTGCACATCGCTGGCGAGGCTCTCCGGGATCATCTCGCTGAGGACGAGAAAGAACATCGCCCCTGCCGCGAAACCAAAGGCGAAGGGAAGAATGGGCCGAAAAGCAACTACGGCCAGGTAGGCAGGAATCACCGCTATCGGTTGAGGTAAGCTCGAGAATATTGACCAGCCAACGCACTTCCACCCGCTTACCCCCTCGGCGCGAAGCGGTAGTGAGACTGCGATTCCCTCGGGGATGTTGTGAATGGCGATGGCGATGGTGATGATTATGCCCAGGCTGGCATCCCCGGATCCGAATGCCACCCCTATCGCCAAGCCTTCAGGGAAGCTGTGGAAGAACATCGTCCCAAGAACTAGCGCAATGCGGTTCCCCCCAGCGCCACTCACCCCGCTGATTGTAAAGTCATGGTGCGCTATACGCCGTGAGGCCAGACCGAAGATCAGGGCGCCAGCGAGCATGCCGGCAGCCACGATGGTGAAACCGCCATTCTCGATCCCTGGGTAGATCAGGTTAAATACAGACGCCGCAAGCATCATCCCTCCGGCAACCGCCCATGCCAGGTGGGCAAGCCGGGCAGGAAAGCGGCGCACAAAGACGAAGGGCA
>SOJU01000064.1 GCA_004376465.1 Anaerolineales bacterium
ATCTTCGATGAATTAGTGGAAATCATGGCGCACAAACCGGACAGCGTAGAGAGAGCTACCTACCTGCTATGGTGCGCACATAATCTTGAGCGAATCGGCGACAGAGTGATCAACATCGTCGAGCGTGTGATTTTCATGACGACGGGCGATATGAGAGAGTTAACTTTCTAGAATCCCCAAGAACATCAACGTCGAATCCTCTGTTTTTCACAGATCCAATCTCCCGCAGGTTCAACACCTGCGGTCGGCAGCACCGTAGAGACGCAGCATGCTGCGTCTCTACAATGAAGGTATTTGATCGATCGGTTTAGGACGGTCAGCGCCTCACCGGGCTCCACCCATTTGTATTCTTGCTCACCTAAAATTCATACGGCAACAGGATAAAAATCCGTTCTTCGAGTGATGATTGACCTGATAGGTGTGCGTATTCAAGCACTCGGGTTGAAAACTATCGTATAATTGTGTTATCAATCGAATAGATAGCCTTTGGGGCAGGGTGAGGGCTTGAAGCCCAATTCCCGATCGGCGGTACAGCCCGCAAGCGTTACACACGCATGATTCGGTGAGACTCCGAAGCCGACGGTATAGTCCGGATGGGAGAAGGCAACCCGCGGCGTCACAGCACGCCAAGTTGAATGTATTTGCCCCGAAGATCCAGGTCTTCGGGGTTTGAATATACTCATAAACGTGCTGTGGAAGCTCATCTCATGCCCCAAATCTTGGGGCTTATTTAATGTTTGGATGATGGAATCAAAGAAATCTATACCTGCTCATCAAACCTCGAAAAAGACAAGAGGATACCGTCATAATTTGCATTTATTGATGATCCCTATTGCCATAGGTTTTGCCTTGCTGCTTTGGGAATCAGCGAGTCGCTGGAGCGGTTTGCCGGCTTTCATCCTCCCATCGCCTGCAGCTGTATTCAATCGCACCGTGCGTGCTATCCAGGATGGAACTTTAATCCGCCATACGCTGGCGACGCTCATTGAAGTTCTTGGGGGATTAATTCTTGGCACGACCTCTGCCATTATCTTAGGCTACGGCCTGGCGAAATCGAGAACCGTTGAACGGTTTCTATCCCCGTATATCGTTGCCTCACAATCCATTCCAATCGTCGCTATCGCACCGCTTCTTGTCATCTGGTTTGGTCCCGGACGGCTCTCAAAGATCATGATCAGCGCATTAATCGTCTTCTTCCCAATCTTGATAAATACGATCGTGGGGATTCGATCCGTCCCTGCGGATCTCCGCGACCTGATGCGATCCCTGCGGGCAACACGCTGGCAGGTTTTCAGCCGGCTTGAGGTGCCGGCGGCGATGCCCGTTTTGCTGGGGGGGTTAAAAGTTGGGGCAACGCTGTCCGTCATTGGCGCTGTGGTTGGTGAACTTGTGGGTGCAAATGAGGGTCTGGGATTTTTGATAAATATCGGTCGTGGGGTCTACGACACGACACTGGTTTATACCGCCGTCTTCGCGCTGGTCGCTTTAGCGATGACCTTGTTCAGCCTGGTGGTCCTGCTTGAGCGGCATCTTCTCGCCTGGCGGGATACAGGTGAAACTAAATTGTGAGGTTATTCATGAAAATAAGAATCTACATCCCTATAGCGCTGATGAGTGTGTTGTTGGTTATTAGCGCGGCTTGCGCTAGCCCACAAAGTCAGCAAACACTGGGTCCCAGCCTTGATCACGTCAATATCACAATGGGTTTCCGTCCGGATATCCAGTTCTCACCGTTGTATGTGATGATTGAGGAGGGATTTGCGGAAGAGAAGGGGATCGAGATTGAAATCACACATCTTCCGGAAACGGAGGCCGTCCAGCTTGTCGGCGTCGATAAGCTTCAGTTTGCGATTGTATCTGGCGAACAGGTCCTTCTAGCCCGCGCCCAGGGGCTTCCCGTTGTTTATGTCATGGCCTGGTGGCAGGATTACCCCGTCGCCGTTGCGGCCCCAACGGGTAGTGGAATTGATACGCCTTCAGATTTGGAGGGGAAACGGATCGGCATCCCTGGCTTATATGGCGCCTCATATATCGGTTTCCGTGCGCTGCTCACATCAGGAAACCTTACAGAAGACGACGTGCAATTGGATGTGATTGGTTATACCCAGGTCGAGGCGCTAAGCCAGGGCATGGAAGAGGCGGTTGTTATTTACGCCAACAATGAGCCCATCCAATTGGCGAAGTTAGGATTCCCCGTAGACATGATCCGGGTTGCCGATTATGTTCACCTCGCTTCAAACGGCCTGATCACCAATGAAAAGACCTTGAGGGAGAACCCCGACTTGGTCCGGAGAATGGTTACAGCATTCAGCCAAGGCGTAGCAGCGACAATCGAGGATCCGGAACACGCGCTTGAGGTGTCCAAGCTTTACGTCGACGGTCTCGGTGCAGCGGATCAATCCGTGCAGCTCGGAATTCTAGAGACCAGCATTGAGTTCTGGAAGGGTGAGAACTTGGGCCACTCAGATAAAGGCGCCTGGGAAAACATGCAGCAGGTTCTCCTCGATATGGGTCTTTTAGAGATGCCGTTGGATCTCGAGCAGGCTTATACCAATGAGTATGTGAAATAGATGGAACCCACTCAAGATCTCCTGCGAGCAGACAACATATCCCTGACCTTTCCCAACGGGAACGGTGGTCTGCACGTATTGGATTCGATCTCTCTCGAGGTCTCACCTGATGAGTTCGTCTGCATTGTTGGACCTTCGGGATGTGGGAAGACATCACTGCTGCGTATCCTCGCGGGCTTGCTTGAGCCAAGCTCAGGTCAGGTGGTTTTTAGCGGTGAACGGCTGGCGAGACCTCAAAGGCGCATCGGTTTTGTCTTCCAGCAGGCAAACCTAATGCCCTGGCGGACGGCGCATAACAACATTTGTCTTCCGTTGGAGCTGGCGGGGTTAGGCAGAGAAGAAAAGCAGGATCGAACTCGCTCACTGATCGAACTTATGGGGCTGCAGGGGTTTGAAGAAATGTATCCGAGTGATCTCTCCGGAGGGATGGCTCAACGCGTAGCTATCGGCCGTGCCTTAGTACACGAACCAGATATGCTTCTTCTTGATGAACCTTTCGGTTCTCTCGATGCACTGACGCGCGAGAGAATGGGGGAGGAACTCCTGCGAATATGGAAGGCTCATCGCGGCACGCTGCTCATGGTCACTCATTCGATCCCCGAAGCAGTATTGCTTGCAGATCGCG
>SOJU01000185.1 GCA_004376465.1 Anaerolineales bacterium
ACGCCAGCCCAAAAAACATCGGCCATAGGGAATTTCGCCGTCCCCAGTTGTAAATCTTATCCAGTGTTGTAACCGTGACCACTCCCTGAATCTCTGGGGGAATATTGACCTCAGGATTATTAATCTCGTCCGTCATCCACACCTCCACAAAAAAGGGCGCGCCCCTTCTCCATTCAAGAGCACGTGCCCGACATGAAATTATACTTGGCGGATAGTTGAAGTCAAGATTAGGTACTCATGTGCGTCGACCCTCTATGTCTGGGCTTCCTCATGGAAAATGCTATCTGGCTACATAGCCTATTACTCTTGAATCTCACGCCACATGAAGTAATTCATAACCTCAAGGATCTCGAATTCGTCTATGATATTGAAACCGAACTTTCTATAGAAAGATACATTGGTCAATGTATCCGTTTCTAGATATGCCGGTAATTTGTGTTCATCAACCAACTTGCAGTAGCGCTCCATTAATAGGGTACCAACTCCGAGATTTTGATATTCCGTTAGTACGCCAATCGGACCAAGATGGCAATGCATTATTAACGGATCGCGGTTTGCCCAGAATCCTTTCCAGTAATTGCTGCGCCCTGTGGATGATGACAGCTCTGGATCGCTAGCATCATGCAATTTCTGGAACCGGTGCGCTATGAACCGATCACCCCGGCATACATAAGACCTGCAGATCCCAATGATCTGACTTCCTTTTATTGCCATGAACACTTCTTCAGGGCGATCTGTGAGCAAGGCCAAGAATGCACTTTCGATTTGTTGACGCTCAAGTTCGCTTTCGCCTTGATATACGGCCACGTGGATGGGATTACGAAGCATTGCCTGGCTGAGAACTACGGCTGCTTCTTCTATGTCTGCAGGACGGAGCTGCATGATTTCAGCAGCAGTCATTCATTTGTCTCCTCAGCGTTATTGCCGCCTAATCTCTTTTATCCATACCGCTACGCGGCATATGCGCGAGGGCCGCCGATTTCCGTGTGTGCTAGCGCTATCGGGTGCAGCGGTCGTTAGCCAGAGCACATCCCTATCACCAGGTCCACAAACTTGGCTCCGGAAGCTACACAGGCGAGGCGTTACGATTGGACACAACTCCGCGAATAAAGAGCGCGAAGGGTATGAAGCAGATCAAGCCCATAACCAAGATCACCACAACGTCGACCAAACTGAATGGCGCAGCGGTTAAGAATGGCTGCAACAACAACACGATGATCAAGCCGATGAATAACATGCTGGCCTGAAATAGCAACCCCAGTCCAGCCACATACCCGAACGCTTTACGCTGCCAAAGCAGTACCCCACAGACGACCCAGGCAGGAGTGATCAAAAAATCTGCGGTGTGGAGCGCGAGTTCTGTCTCGGCAATCTCTGTCTGACTGATGAGCGCTTGGACGATAGCGCCGATGACCAGCAAGAAGAATAGGAGCCCCAGGCCAGCCAGGACGCCCCCGGCGAGGCGTTCCGGCACAGTGCCAGCAAGTTGCTGCTTCACTACTCTCCCGTCAATGCTGGTAAGCAGTCCAATGAGGGCGTACACGCTCAGCATGGCCAGCGTTAGATGCGCCAGGAATGCCAAATTAAGGGGCATGGCAAAGACATAGACAATGTAGTTGTACAGCACAAAGAAAAGTGCACCCGGCCAGAAGAGCAGCCCGATCAGCTTGCCGCGACGCGTTAACCACATCGAAGCAAGCAGCATTGGCAATCCGATAAGAAGATTGGACACGTCATTGGGTAGGAAAGACTGAAGTAGCTCTTCCGTCGGATAGACGATCGTCTGGTAAAGGAGGCCGGCGATGGACGCAGCCGCCATCAGGATGGCGATGATGAAAGAGAGAGCATATATCAACGTGAGATTATGCTTGATCGGCAGACTGGCGTTACGCGCTTGATCTATATTCATACGTTTCAACTCCTCGTAATATTCCTCGGAATGGATAGCCTGCTCACCGCCCACCACCAGCTGCCGAGCGGCAGCGAAGTAGGCTGCAGAGAATTGCTCTCGCTATAGTCATTTCTCCTTTTGTCCAAAATGCTCCAGAAACAATTTTTCAGATTTCTTGAACCCTTCTTCTGTTACATAAATGGACATTGCCTTAATCTTTGGTTCGTCGATCCAGCCCTTTTCGTGGAGTCGGTTCATCGTTTTCCAGTCGAACCCCTTCCATGCCCTGGCGCCGAGTCCTTCCTGTCGTTCCGTCGTGACGAGAAAGAGGAGGGCCAGAGTCATTTCATCAACTTTGTCCTGATCGTATTTCATACAATCATCTCCTTGGCGAATGGATGAGATCCGTGGAGAATACGCAAGAGTCCGCTGGAGTGAGGGTAAGCCGCTTTTCCAAACCTAAAAAGAATAACTCTTTACTCATATTTAATTTAACCAATCATGACTTATTTGTCGCTCAGAAAAACAAGAAATAGCGCGGTACTTTTTCCATGTATGCACGATACGACTCACCATATCGTTTCAAGCATACCTCTTCCTCTGCCAGTATCCCGAAATGCTGAAACAACTTGGACATTACTAGCGTGAAAAGGGCCGCCCACGAGCCTATCGCGACACATATCCCCAAAAATATGAAAAATAGCGACACAATTTGGGGATGGCGCGATCTCTTGTAGACTCCCTTCGTCACCGGCTGGCTTAGCGGAGTATCTTTGAAGTTTAACATAGCCGCTACGAGACCAATCAGGCCGATTGTATAAAGAATCAACCCGACGATGAACGCACTTGAGTTGATTTTCAAGGGTGTCAGGATGATCAAAATCAGGCAGGCAAGAGAAAACACTTTGCCTAGGATAAGAAAGACCCTCTGCTTAACACTCCAGCCAGATCTGCTAAACAGACGGGATACCACTTCTTTAGGAAAAATCAGCAGAAGAGAACCCTGAATCAAAAACTCAAACGCAAGGAGAACCCACCCATTAAGCCATTCAACTTCAAGTGAAGGAAATAACTCCATGAATCACCTCTGAAATCAATCAACTTGTCGGTGCGATAAAAGCAATTGGGCGAACCATGCATTGCTTCTAAGACCGCGCGCGGCCCAACGGTTTCGTACTGACGTAGATCCCCCGCACCGCTTTGCGCCCCTCGCGAAGCACTCTTGGCTCCTGCGGAGTGCTACGCAAAGCGCAGCGTGGAGCACGCCCCCTGGATCACCTTGAATTCATTTCGAGTCGCTCTTCCTCCACCGAAGCGCCATTCGAAGCAGATTGGACAGAGTCCGGCTTTGGAAGTTGGACCCACTTGGCCTCGCACAGGCTGCCATTCGGAAGAGGGTGCGGGGGACGATGAAATGTAGTGGTCCCCTGCAGCCTCCTCGCGAAGCACCCTTGCAGCGAAGCGGAAAGGGCTAAGAGGGGGCGAACGGGGGGGATTAGAAAAGTTGCATCAACTACCTTGCACCAACATCTTCCTCTCCGTTAAAACCCTCCCGCTTAGGTTCTCCTTAATTAGTCCCTCGCGATCGTGCAGTATCCTTTTAGGAAACATTCCCACAAGAGGCCGGTCACCTGTCCCAAGACTCCGGGCGTGACGAGGCGGCTCATAGCTATCCTACCCTACAACGCGATCCACCATTATTATTTCCAGCTCACTCTGAACCGTTATTGAGAAATTTTATTAGGATTGGATTAACAGCCTCGGGCTTCTCAAAATGTGTGAGATGACCACCGTCTGTAAAAGGATGGAATTCCACATCAGGCATACTTTCCTGAATGATCTGAATATCTTCAAATGTGATCGTGCTGTCTTGACAACCCCATATAAGTTGAACAGGTCGTTTTTGCTCTCCTACGCGACGGTAGAGGCCAGAGAAATCACCTAGCATGCCGTTACTAATCGTGGAGACAAGAGCTCGCTTGAAACCACGGTATCTCATTTGTACCTGGTAAGGCTCAAGATATTCTTTGATGTACTTGACGGTGTTGGCTCTGGATGAGATGTGGGTTTTAAGCAACCGTAAATAGTTAATGGCACGCGCCCCTGCGGGTCCTATTAGAGCTAGTTTGCGCACTCGCTTCGGGTACTTATCAATAAAGGACAAGGCAATCGTTGCACCCATTGAAAAAGCGATCAGGGCTAGAGGTTGGCTGAGGTTGAGCGCATCAAGCAACTGGCGTAGTTGGCGTCGAAATAGGTCTATTTCGTAACGCAGCCGCGGTCGGTCCGAAAAACCCCGCCCGTAAAGGTCATACCGTAGGACGCGAAAACCCGCCTGAGCAATCGCTTTAAAAGTTGGCTCCCAGATGAAATACGGCGCTGAAAATCCATGCACTAACACAACAACTTGGGCATCTACGGGACCACTCAATTCATAATGGGTATACCCATCTTCTAGGCGAACGAAATCCCCGGCCGTTCTAGCCCGAAGGGAATCACCTATGGTTTCAGTTTCAATCACAAGCGAGAGAAAGGGAAGTTTCTTGCTCATGAGGACTTCATCTCCATCCAATCTAGCACAATGGCAGGGTCGCAGCGTCACTCCAACCACTCGAAGGACTCGCCGATCAGTTTGCCGTCGGGTGGAGGTTCCGGCAACAAGGCGACCACTTCATCGAAGAAGGACAGGGGCTCGAAAGCCTTTTCGGCGGTTATGACGCCCCGCTCTCGGGTCTCACCGCTGAGAATTTTAAGCACTGCAATAACTAACGGGACGCTGGTCAGGAACCACGCAGACTGCTCGTTCCAAAGCTCGGGTGCCAGCCAGCAATTGAACCGTGCGGCGCGTCCATCCTTGCTGCCAACAGCTGTAACCCAGTCTGGGGAAAATGCGGCGAAATCGTTTGCGACCGTCAGCCACCGGTCAGGATCATTCTCAATGGTCTCGTAGAAGGAGCTCAACGCGGTTGCCGGGTCGACATCACCCGCAGTCACGCGTAATGCTTGCTCGCGGAAAAGATCGTGCAGCTGCGACGGGAACGGTGTGAACCACACCTCGATAGGCCGCGTACTTGCGATGTCTTGGGGCAGCGAATCAAAGAGGGGATCATAGCAGCCATACGGGTATGCGGTTACCGTGCCACCTAGTGGTAGGGGGGCTTGCAGGCTGCTCGTTAGAGGATCCACATCCACCCACTGTCCATCCTGATAGGCGCGCACTGTGCGGCTCTCGGTCTCTTTTGCGACCTGAAGCATCCACTCGAGAAAATCTTTGAATTCATGTAAAACGGCAAGTTGCTTCACTGTATTTTTGAGCCATTGCTGTGGCGTGAGCGACCGCGCACCCTGGAACACCCAAGCCCGCCCACTCTGGAGCTGCTCTGTCGCGTCCAGTTGATTGGCCGCGTGCACTCCCATCAGATTAGTGATACAAGGTGAGATACCCGTGCAGACAATCGCGGTTATGCCAGCGTCCTTGGCCTCAGCCGTGAGCTCTTGCATCTGTGCGATAAAATCCTGCCCCCAACCAACGTCGCAATAGTGAGCGCCGGCGTGGATCGCCGCATGCAGAACCGGGAGAGCAACTTGATTGCTTACGGAGTTCACAATGACATCGTAGCCCGCCACGAGCGAGGTAAGCTGCTTCTCGTCGTCAGCGTCTACCTGCACCGCTATAGCCTTGTCACCGATCTCTGCGGCTGTCTCTTCCGCGCGCTCCATACTTCGGCCGGCAAGAGCGATCTCGCTAACCAGGTCGCTCTCCACTAGAAGCTTTGCAGCTGGCAATCCGACCGCTCCGTAGCCTCCCAACATGAATACTTTCATGACTTCCCTCCATGTCCGTCAAACGGTTTCGAGATTAGCGGCCAGGCTCGCTCCATCACCAGCGATCCTAGCATACCTATCATAAAACTTCAGTGATAATTCGCACCGCTTCCTAAATTGCTTGCACCGAGAGGCTAGATGGCCATTCACTCGAACTGTTTGATCCTTACACATAATCATGGAATTCTCGCTCGAAGATGGGCTTCAAGGATCATTGGAGAGCAAGTTGAATAATCTCTTCTGGAAGCATGGATGTTACCTGTTGGATCTGGGCATCAATAGTGGATGCATCAAGACTATCAAGAATAGGTTGAAGTTCCTGAGCCAGGGCAAGCCGTGCTTGCACAGGCATCAGTATCCCATTCGGATCGCGCAACGACTTAGCCGCCTCAGCAAAAAACACAGCTTCCTCGAATTTCCCTTGTCTGACTCGAACACATGCAAGCCCTTCCAAAGAAAAAGCGATTCCAAATTTATAGCCTATAGTGTTTGAAATCGTTAGGCTGCGTTGAAAGTGTTCCTGTGCAACCGTATGCTCGCCCTGATGTAAAGTCACGTTCCCCAATCGATATTCCGCCCACGCCAGGGCGCTTGAATCACCCAATTTACTCCAGATCGCTAAACTTTCTTCATCCATAGATTTCGCTGTTTCATAATCGCCTTGATAGAAAATAATCAATCCCCAGTGGCTTAAGGAGTCGGCGATGCCCTGTTCATTTCCCTGTTCTCGATAGATTGCCAGCGCATTTCTGTAGAACATGGTAGCAGTGCTGAAGTCACCTTTTTGGATTTGAATGTACCCCAAATTTGCCAGAGAATCGGCTTCACCATTCCGATCGCCAATCTCCCGTCTTAGAACTAGAGCGCTATTTGCTGCATCGGAAGCGGCGGTGTAATCCTCCCGATAGCGCGAGATGAACCCAACACTATCAAGTGCTACAGCCCGCAATCCAGGATTATTCTCTGTGCCAGGCATTGAAAGGAATTTTTCCAGCCACTCGGTGCCTTCTGTGAGGTAACCCCGAAATAACCAGAGAAGGCGGAGCTTCTTGCATAACTCAAGCCCTTGAGTCCAATTCCCGGTCTCGTAATACCACTGGAGTGCCGCTCGCACATTCGGGTAATCCGTCTCAAGGCGGTTGAACCACTCAGCTTCCTCCGCGGTTTCAAAGTAGACGCTGGCATCCTTCACCAGGGCATAGAAATGCTGTGCATGTTGCGATCTAACTTCATCACTGTCTCCTCGCCCTGATAATGTCTCCCATGCATACTCTCGAATTGTTTCGAGCATCTCAAATCGTGACTCATCGAGGTTGCTTTCTACGGAACGAATCAAGCTCTTGTCCATTAACGAGCCAATTAAATCGATGTATTCCGCATCATGGCTCTCTAATGGGGCTGTTGATTCTTCCCTGCTTCGCGCGCAGACTGAAATCGCAGACTCTAGATTGAATCCCCCTTTAAATACGGATAGGCTTCGAAAGAAACTCTGCTCATCCGGCTGCAATAAATCGTAGCTCCAGGAGATAGTCATTCTCAAAGCGCGGTGACGTTCAGGTGCATCACGTGCGCCTTTAGACAGGTATTCGAGGGGGCTGTATTTCTCGTCCGGAAGCAACCTTCTCAGCAGCTCCTGGGGAGATAAGGATTTGACCCTTGCCGCAGCAAGCTCGATAGCCAGAGGCAAGCCGTCAACCCTCGAGCATATTTGAGCGATGGCCGATGCGTTTTGGTCCGTCAGTTTGAATCCACGTTTGAACGAACCAGCCCGCTGCAAGAATAATTGGACCGCCGGGTTTTGCTCAATGGTGCTGATTTGCTGGACCTTTAGTAGGTCAGGCAGCTCCAGTGGGTTTACAGCGAAACTATATTCATCACGCAAACGCAATACCTCCCGGCTGGTAACCAGTACATTCAACTCCTTGCAGCTCTCTAATAAAGTTTGTACGGCATCGACAGCCGACATGACATGCTCGAAATTGTCCAGCAGAAGCAGCAGATGTTGTGTGCGCAGTTTTTCAATCAACAATTCCAGGATTGGACGGCTACCGAAATCACGAACTCTCAGAATACGGGCAATGGCTGCCGGAATATCAGATGGATCCGTAATGGAGGCAAGCGGGATGAAATGAGCTCCATCTTGATAATCCTTGAACACCTCGAGAACAAGCTCTGAGGCGAGGCGCGTCTTACCGATCCCTCCCGGTCCGGTTAACGTAAGCAGTCGTACTTCCGGTTGATTGAGTAGATCCTTGGCTGCGACAAGATCATCCTCCCTGCCTATCAACGGAGTTGAAAACACGGGCAGATTGTTAGGGCGCGCTTCTAATGAACGAAGTGGGGGAAAGTCAGAGGGCAAGCCTGGTACGTTAAGCTGGTAAATATGCTCCGGCGTCTCCAAGTCCTTTAGCCAATGTTCACCAAGATCTTGCAGTTCAACACCATTCGCAAGGCCGTTTTGTGGAATCGCTGCGGTTGTACTGGAAAGGAGAACCTGTCCCCCATAAGCAATCTGACACATCCGGGCTGCCCGGTGAACATCCATGCCAATGTAGCGGTTCCCAATCAGAGTCGGTTCTCCTGTGTGGACAGCCATGCGTACATGCACTTCGACCTCTTGAGGCCATCGGTGTTCAGCCAATCGATGTTGGATCTCCTCTGAAGCACCTAGCGCATTTTGAGGGCTTTCGAAAGCTACAAAGAACGAATCTCCTTGATTATCGACCTCGTACCCATCCCAATGCTGAATTACGCTCCTGAATATGCTTGCATGGCTCAAGAGCAATTCGCCATATTTTTCACCAAGATGATGCAACAGCTTTGTAGATCCCTCAATATCCGTGAAGAGGAAAGTTACTGTCCCTTCAGGTGGCTTGGCAGGATTAACATTTGGATCTGAACCAGTCATCATGGCTTCATCTACTCACCGGGTCCGTTTTTCTGAATCAGATAAGACTAGATGCCCTTCAAGGCATATCAGGCTAATTGTTCGATATTGTTGGAATTTAACAATTGAATCCCTGAAAAAGATAGCCAGTCCCTTGGCAACAGTACTGAGCCCAATGACAGCCTCGTCTGCTCTCAAGGCTTTAAAGCTGCGCGAAAAAAGGTCACGTCCGCTTCAATCGCTTGTCAGGCAGCAAGTTGTTCCAATGCTCGTGAACGAACCGTCCTGCTGATCTCAGCCTAGTGCCCTTAGTACGAGGCTTGGCCGGAGCTTTTTTACGTGGACTATTATGTTCCTGCAAGTGGGAGCGAGCTATTCCACATGCCCCTTGTTTGGACCCAGGTGTCGTCAGCAAGATGTCGCCAGATGCCTACCCAGTTCACCTGATCGCGAATCGCCTCACCTCCGCCTTTGGGCACTAGAGTCCATTCGTATTGAGCTACCTCAAACGCCCAGTCGCCGGATGTTACAACCTCGCGCCCAAGTGTTGCGAGCTTCGTCATGCTGAACGCATCAAAGAACTGCCGGATCCAGGTGTTGATCTGCTACCTCCCGAGAATCCTGGTATTGTTGGGCGGCATCAGGATCGCATCCTCCGCTAGCTAGCGCGTGATGCCATCAGCATTCTGTGAGCCAGGCAGCGTCCATTTGCTCCCGGGCGCGGTCGATCTGGTCATTGCCCATATTTGGCATCCTTTCGCCGGATTATATACGAGCCGGAGTTGTATGAACAACTCCGGCTCCCTGTGCTGCTAACTGCCTTTATGTGCGAAGTCCCCTATTCTATAGGGAGTGAAGATCCCCCGGACTTTGGGGGGCGAAGATCCCGGCGATTTTCATGGGCAGCGAGTGGTAGAAGGCTTGGCTATGAATTAGAAGAGCTCATGCCCAACCATAGGGTGTCTCACTCTTGTATGCCCTCCATGTGAACAGTCCAATTGCGATGGCAAGAACTACGGACAGCCACAGAGGGAAGGGCAGCCAGACCTGCATACCCAACATAGCGCTCGTGAACGCGGCAAACATGCAGACCGACGCCATCTTTTTACGGCGAGCCCGGAGCGATCCAATCTGGGAGGCGCGCTCAGCGTCTATGGGGTTTCCTGCTTCAGCAAATAAGGCATCAATGCGTGGCTGCAGGCTGATATGAACGTACGATAAGAGTCCAGCCATAAGAAACAGAAGGAGGAATTTGAGACCCAACGCGGGATTCGTAACAAGCAAGCTAAAACTCTGACCGCGCAGATTCATCAATAACAAGCCGGAGATCAAAACCGTTCCTTGAAACACGAAGCAGGGAATCGTACGATTCTTGACAATGTTCTCAACGTATGTATCCGCTCGATCACCCAAAGGGGGACCAAGCCTCACGCGCTGGTTAACGGCTACCAGCGCAAAGAAAGGCCAGGCCATCAGCATCGCAGTGATGATGTGAACTACTCTCAGGAATGATATCAACTCGGTCATTTTGCATCCTCCATTAGCGGACTTGTTAACTTGAAGATAGCTTTCCATCAGGCTATCTAACGGTCTTGATCTTTTCGAAACACGGTGGAGCAGCTGGATGGTCAGCTGCCCCGCCAGAATCCTTGACTGCTTCTTATGAAAATCTCAAATCAGACCATCCCCTGGATTACGCCCTACTTGAGACGCCGGTTTTCCCAAGACCCAGGTAGAGAAGGAGCAGCGAATGGCTAAGGTGGCATTTATGTTTAAATATCCGATTGGAATAACCACCATACGAACATCAGTTATTCCAATTTGGTATATCTATGCGCAACAAAGTCCGCTTCAGAAAGATTGTTTTACGTCCATTAGAACCGCGATATGCAAAATTGCCTTTATTCGATATTGTAGAATTCACGACTCCCGGAGACTACCAATGGCTCCATTCGTGCAAACCAATCGCCGAAATCTGGGTGAGAGAGGATATCGGACAGGCTCTTCTCCCAAGCTGAGAAATTTTCAATTTCCATTTCAGTAATCACGGTGAAGAACGAACCGCTGGCATCCGAAAGTATGCGCGTGTTGATCTGTTCCCCCCACGTTCTATAACCTTCTTTGAATAAAGTGACTAACTCGTTTCCTTTACCATATTTTGCCTGAAAAACATCACGTACCAACATTATGAAACCTCCTAAATGGATATAGATTGTCTTGTATTATAACCCAGTCAGATAGAGAAAGTTGCGAGGCAAAGTTACCCGCGGAGATGGAGGCTCAATGCTGCCTTCTATGATGGCGCTGTTGTCAAGCCCCAATTTCAAATTCGATAGTACACCCTCTTGAGCTATTCCTTGCAACTGACCTTGCTGGCGGCTTCCTTTGGCGTCGGGCACATTGTGCCTCGAACTACCTTCTATCCGTGCCGATCCTTTATTGGTCGGTCACCCAATGCCTTTTTCGCTTCAAGGCGATCCTGGAAGCTCTTTGTGAGCGCCCCATCTAACGGTCGGTTTCTCTCGGAAACCCGGCAGCACAGCGAGCTGCTCATACCCATCCTGGGCACCAGGGCACCAGACTTATCAGTTCTTTGAATAGCCACCTCTCGCTTTTTCTCAGATCAATCTTGTTTTAAGGACTGCACCCTTAGGAATCTCACCTGTTTCAAGATATCGCCATAATTCGACAAGCAGTTTCCGCGCCAGCGCAACTATCCCGATCCGTCTCATCCGGCTGCTCCCATGGCCGAACCTCCGCTCGTACCACAGTGTCAGTTCGCTATCAGGCTGGTATCGCAGCCATCCCCAGGCAATTTCAACAGCCATACCACGTATGTGCCGGTTCCCAGCCTTGCTCATACCGCGTTCTCGAGATCTCGATCCGCTTTCGTGCGGTGTCGGTGTAAGTCCGGCCAGGGCTCCAACTTCCTTGCGGTTGCGGAACTTCCGCCAGGAGAAGAATTCCATCGTGTACAGCCAGGCGCTGTTCAGGCCAATACCTTTCAGTTGCAACAATTGCCGCACCATATCCACACTTGGCTCTTCTGAGTGCCGGATCGCCTCTATGCGCTCCATCTCCAATTCCTTGATCTGTCTTCCCGCCAACTTCATCCGCTCATACTCTCGTCTTATCCTCATCTGCAACCCAGGTGGTAATGGCGATCCATCCCAGGTTCGGACTGCATCCAGCCGATCGAGGAAGTCATCCTTTATCGCCAATCTAATCCCTTGCCCAACCAGCAATCCCTTGATCCGGTTGCTGTGTCTTGTTCGGTCTTTCTTTGCAGCTGACAGCTCTCGATTCAGATGCCGCCGGTCTTCATCCTCCACACTCGGCACATGCACTACGCTCCACACTTTACGATCTCCGCTTCGGTATCGAATAAGCTGCGAGAGCAATTTCTCAACATCCATCCTGTCTGTCTTGGCTCGCCTTTGCCTCCGGTTGACTTCGATGCTCGATGAGTCGACAACCAGGTTCTCGATGCCTTCCTGGGTTAGATAGCGGTGAAGCCAGAATCCATCTCGCCCAGCTTCGTAGCAGCTCACAACCATCACCGATGCCGGCAGGTCGAAGCGCTTCTTCGCCCGTTGAATCTCATCTCGGAGTGCAACCAGGTCACATGACCTGATGTTGCGTTCTCGAGGGCGTTGACCAACCCCGATGGTGAGTCCCAACTTCCAGTGCGCCTCGCTCAACTCAAATGCTAGATACAGAACTGGTTCGAATGCGCTATACTGTGAATTGCGGGTCGCTGCAGTATCCATTGCTCCCTCCTTTTGGAGTTTTTTGGAGCTTATACGCAGCGTCCCGTATTTTCAATTCCCCCCATAGCATCTAACGGCCTTTTGCTGCACGGCCCCCAGATCTATTGGGGGCGAACGGGCAGGTGCAAGCAGGTGTTAAGCAGCACTGCTTACTCATTAATTTGCAGTAGATACACATCGAAAAAACTCACCACTCGCTCCTCGTACATCTCTGGGTACATACTATACAATCCAACATGATTCACGCCAGCTTCTGTCCACAAACAACGAGGATCTCCAGCCGCATCAAATAATTTTTGTGCTGAATCCACTGGTATCACACTATCCTCTTCACCCTGAATGATCATGATGGGTCGAGGACTTATCGCTTTTATCCGATCAACTGGGCGCAACATCTCTATTTTTACGCCTGATTCCATTTCTGCAAAGAACCGAATGAATGGTAAAAATATCTCGTTTGTAACCACCCATTTCAGCCCATCTTCCAACGTCGCAAAGGCGCTATCTATCACAACAACCTCAATCTCATCCCGATGTGAGGCAGTTTCAAGAACTGCAACTCCTCCCATTGACCCACCCCAGGCTCCGATATTCTCTACGTTAGCTTGCTGCAATCCGTAATCCAAAGCAGCCTCCACATCTGATGCTTCATAATAGCCTAGTGTGCTAAGTTCCCCACCGCTTTCACCATGCGCTCGGAAATCCCAAGCGAGTACTCCATAACCATTTTGTGCAAACATCGCGTATAGCATTGGAGACCGTATATCCGAATGACCATGGGCAACCAGGATTAAAGCCCCATTCTCTGAAGGTGTGTACCAAGCCGCTAACTCAATCCCATCACTGGTAACCAAGCGCACATTCTCAAACGCAATCCCAAATTGTTCTGGCGTGTCGTCTTCCAATCGTTGTTGTCGCTGAGGATGCAGGTAGCCTTTCGTGCTGTTGTAAGATGTTAACGCGATAACAAAAACAATGGCCATACCTGACACAATCAGGATAAAGACCATTATGTTGAACCAATAGCGTTTATCTTTCATTTCCGTTCGGTCTTTTCTTACCATAGCATGCTGCCTTACGGCTTTGAGCTCATCTGCCCTCGAACGAAGTGGAGTACGGTGCATAGCGCAGTGGAGCAAACGAGGATCCCAGCGATTTTCTGGGATAGCGAAGTTGGCCCACTCCTAAATTATTCTGCGTTGGTTGCACGCAAGACACACCATTCCATTTCAGTAGGTGCTACTGGAAGACCATCAGCTCTTGCCCCCTCGAGTAACTTACTCGCGGGTGTGGGCAAGGCTTCAGCCACACAGGTGTTTTCCACCTTTACACTCCAACCGGCGGAAATAAAATGCTCAATTGCAGACAATCTATATAACAAAGGATCAAGGCCGGCATCCACTATCACTTTCTTGTTGGGTTCATCGTCAACCGGGAAAAATTGAGAGATCGCTAACATGGTTCCGCAAACAATTCGGTTCAGTTCATGCAATAGCCGTCCGGGGTTTTGAATGTTTGGAAGACCAAGGTTGGTAGTCATAGTCTTGATCGAGCCATCTCTAAACGGGGTCAGACGAGCATCAAAAGCCAACAGGCTAACATGTTGTTCTATACCTAAAAACTCAAAGAGCTTTATATCCCGGCGCAAGACATTGAGACTAAAATCAGAGGCCACCACAGATTTCTTCAACTGCTCTATTATCTTCTCTACCAAGTAGCATCGGCCAGAAGCCAGATCAACAACAGGACCGTCCAATGTTGATAGCGCGTCGAGCGTATATTTAATCTGGCTATCCCAACAATTTGTATACGCTGATGTGTAGAGGTTTTGGTTCGAAAGAACCTCCGCCTCCCGAGACCCGGTGAAATCTCCACGCTCTTCCAGCACAAGAGCTCGGAAGTGCTGATCCGTTGGCGAAAGATCGTCGATTGGTGTGTCCATCAATTGGCGTTCAATATCCGGATGATCTTGAAGATAGATGGTGAGCTGACTCTCAACCTGCTCCCACAGGTCATTTCTAGGCAAATATGGCGTGAGAAATATGCCAATACCATCGCGAATGGGATAGACCGCATTGCAGCCCACGCATCGAGCCTCTGCCTTTTCGATATGGTCATTGAATTGCTCATCAATTTGCCAATCTAATGATTGATGGCATACAGGGCATTCAAGCATGTCAATTAGGAATTTATCCATAGATATTCCTTTTGTAATAGAGCAGCCTTACGGCTTTAAGCTGAGCGAAGCCCTGCGGAGCATCCAGCAGTGGCGAAGCGCAGCGGAGAGGGGTTGCGGGTATGCGAATGGCTAGGCGGTCAAGCGTCTGAACTCCAACAATACAGTATCAGCAAACTCTTTCGCTCTTTGAATGTCCTCCTCGTCTGGATGTTTGGCCACTTCATCTTTGTATTGGTTCCACTCATCTTCATCTGTCAGGATAACACGATGAACAAAATCCGCAATTTCGGGTGTGGGAGACCCGCGGCAATGGAAGTATCCTAAGAAATCGAGGTTCTTCTCTTGACTTACTTGATTAAACGACTTTATACATTTCCCAGCCCATTGATCGTACAGCTCTCGCTCTCGATTTCCACCCTCGCCTGTAAACGTTGAGTGGGTGACAAATCCTGCCATTTTGTATGGAGGAGAGTGAGGAATACCTTCCAAAAATTGTTTTACCGGCTGAGCTAAATCCGCATCATGGCAAGCAGAGCCCATGAATATTATGCTGTAATCTTCCAGAATGCCCGGAGTGATACCTTCAATTTTCTCTATGTGGACCTCATGCCCATGAGTCAATAACTCTTCATAAATTCCCGTAGCGACCTTTTCTGTGTTCTTGGTTTGTGTGAAGTATACGATTAGGATTTTCACGCGCGTGACTCCTTTAGTGCAGAATGCGGTTTGTAGGGGACGAACATCCCAGCGTTTTTCTGGAGCCGCGAACGGTTCATATAGTCTTCTTATGACTCGCTGGACTGAGAATTCCAAGGTTCAAATAGAGCTTCAAATTAGAAGTACTCGCAACTTCATGGACAATTACAAGTTGCACTAACTGCACCCCAAGTACCACCCGCTGCTTCACAAGATACCTGATCCATGCCCGATGAACAAACCGGCACGGACCTTCAGGATAAAGTACACCTCTCCACTTCAACGGGCGCAAACTGATTTCAGCTTAAAGGACAGCTCCCTAGAACTGGGGTGAAACTTCGTGTTGGCTAAATAGTTTTGGTGAAATGAGAAGAGCCGGGTGTGGAATTTATCCCCCGCGCAGGACGGATATGACCGTACCGAACAGACCGACAACGAGCAAACCCATGATGGCCAGGATGGGTGGAAACCCACCGGGAAGATCCGCCTGGGTCTCATCGAAGGTTGGCTGCACAACGGGCTCGGCCGGCGTGAACGTCGGCAGCCGTGTGGGCGGCGCACCGCCAATATTGAACTGGGCGGCCAAGGTTGGATCGATCGTCGCCGTGACGCGTGGCGTCGGCGTCGGCGGCGGCTCGATGATCGGCAGCAAGCGTTGATCGGTATCTAAAACGACAAACGGAGCGTATACCCAGGCGAGATTCCCGGGGACGCCCGGATAGAAGATCTGAATCCATTCCGATCCTGGTGATCTACCCAGCGCAGGCGCACGCTGACCGGCAATCAACACGCCGACTTTATCGTAGTCGGTGCTGGGTCCGGTGCGAACGTTAACCTGCTCGGGGACGAGGATCATGGGGCCTTCTGGCGTTCCGGTCACGGTTGGTTCCTGGGCGTACGGCGATGCAGCCGCGCCTGACGTTAAACTCAACAAGAGCAGTGTAGAACCGATAACCATAAGCCACGCAAAAAACTTCAATCGAGGTCTCCCTACTTTACAGGTCGAATGCCGGCGGATTATACTACACACACGAAAAGCCTTACGAAGGAACCCTTTCATGCAAAACAAACCCATGCAAAAGAAGACGTTCCATGGACCGGTGAGCCCCTCCGATTTCGCCGATGCACTTGTCGCCGAGTTCAATCAAGGCAATCTTGAAGCGAAGAGAATTGGCAGGGGAAACCACCGCATCGTCCAGATCGCTACCCCGCGCTGGAACACCTCTGGCGGGCGAACCGCCATCACAATCCACTTGAACGGCGTGGAGGATGGCGTCCATGTCCGCTTGGGACAACAGGAATGGTTTGGGATTGCAGCCAGCCTGGGAGCGACGGCGCTCATGGCCCTAAAAAGTCCATGGTCACTGATGTATCGTCTGGACGACCTCGCCCAGGACATCACCTCTTTGCAGCTCACAACCCGCATCTGGCAAACGATTACGCGAACTGCTGAGTCCCTCGGCCTTTCGTACAATCTCTCGGAGAGACTGCGCCGGCTGTCCTGCGATTACTGTAATACGGCGAACCCCGTAGGCGCACCGCACTGCATTTCCTGCGGCGCTCCGTTGGGTCCGAATCAACCTGTTGCCTGCGGGGAGTGCGGATATATTCTGTCGGCGGGGACAAAGAAATGTTCTCAATGTGGGGCGAAGATCAAGCTCTGAACCACTGCGCTCCATTCGATCTCCTTGAATAACCAAAAGGGCTGCGAGAAATTTATTTCACGCAGCCCTGGTTATTTAATTAGGTTCTCCATCCGCCCGAGTTCCAAAGCCGGTTCCTGTCCAAACTACTCCGGATTTGCATGGTTGGCGTGACCTGAGAGCATGATGTTTGATCCGGGGGGTGTGCTCCACGCTGCGCTTCGCGTAGCACTCCGCAGGAGCCAAGAGTGCTTCGCGAGGGGAGTGGTCCCTCGACAAGCTCGGGATGATAAGTCCCCCACAGTCCCCTCGCGTGCATCCCCGAAGCAGAGCGGAGGGGACTTTGGGGGATTTAGGGGGAAGAAAAAGAGAACTATCACTTCTATAATAGCCGATCTATTTGTTCATGCACGCAAACGTCAAAGCGCAGGCAAAGCCAGCGACTCTGGACCTCGCTCTAGTGGGATATGCCTTGTTAGTGCTCTGAATGTCAGACGAATAGTTTCAAGCCTTGATTAAAGCCGGAAGCAGAGCTTCCGCACTCCACATTAAACTCAACCCCTTTCCAGCGCGGAAACATCAGAGGGGAAGAGAATCGTCCTCGTAATGAATCAAGGTAATCCGGGGGACACAGCCCGCATTCAATACAATTTAAGCTGAGTCATCAAACTATTCAGCACCTGCAGCGCGGTGAGGTTGCGCACCGGCCAGGCGTGGGACATGACTTCGGGATCGTCGAAATCACTCACGGCCCAGGTGAGATGCTCACCGTCCTCCTGCAAACCTTGATTCGGGAGCGATTGCAGCTCCAGCCAAAAATTCCACAGGGGGATTTCATACTCCTGGGCAACATCGGCGATGATGGCGTTAATGCTGTGATCGCCTTCTAAATTGTCACCTTTTGTCGCCAGGATGGGCACTACCCCTCGTTCGATACAGATTTCAACCATCTGGCGCAGCTCCACTCCGAACAGTTCGGGCGTCCAGACCTGATTTGTCCCCAACGAGATGAAGGCAAAACTCGGGCGGTGCCGGCGCAGTTCGCATTCCAACGGCGATTCTTCAACTTCGCAAATGTCGTTGGACGCCAGGAGTGGATCGAGGATGAGCGTCGTGCTAAAGCCGGCACGTGCGGCAAGGCCGACGTGCTCGAAGGAGCCCGCGTAGGTTTCGATGACCGGCTCAAGGTAACCATGAGGTCCTAATTCATATTGGGATGGATCGAGGTCAAACATCGTTAAAAACCAGGATGTAGCAACTTCACCGTCTCCGACCTTGGAGAAAGCTTGCGGGTTATTACCCAGTGCTATCCCTTTCTGGAAAATATCGACAGCTTGAGAGCTCATCGTCGGCACGACCGGCAGCGACTTCCACTCGCCTGGAGCGAGCTCTGGGCTGCCCGAAGCAGTCGCCCTTGGGGTCGCGGTATACAAAACCTGAGTAGGGATGCCGGCAGGCGCTGCTTCTTTGCTTGTTGGGGAGACCATCACGGGTGGGGTTCGCGGCTGAGTTCCCTCAATCTCAGGGGAAACAGTGGATGATGAGCTGGGAGCTGCAGAGCGCTGCGAGCACGAGAGAATGATGAACAAGTATAGAACGAAGGTGTAGGATGGGATTGACTTGTGCGCCATAATCAAACCGGTCAAAAGTTAGGATTCCTTAGATCATCCTTGGTACCTGACGGGCTTTCGCGCTAATCACGGGACGAATATAGAGCCTAGAAATTACACCGTCAACTTATGCGGGTTCTAGTTGCTCTTTGCTGAGCTCCGCTCCGCGACGAAGCGCCTCGATATTCGCGTCGAGCAAGTTCCTGCGATGAGTGGGGATGTGTCCCTTCAGACCTTCGCCGACTTGCTCTATTGAAAGTACATCCAGCCTATTGAGCAGGGCACCGAGAAGGACGAGGTTGGCCAACCGTTCGTTGCCAAGTTCTTCAGCGATCTCATTGGCAGGGATGAGCACAACCTGAATATCATCACGCTCCGGGTTGCGGTTCACAAGCGAGGAATTCACAACGAGCACCCCGCCCTGCCTCACGAGCGATTCGTATTTATCCAAAGAGGGGAGGTTCATCACGATTACAGCCGCGGGATTCTTTACGATCGGCGCGCCGATCTCGTCGTCGCTGATAATGACAACACAATGAGCCGTGCCGCCGCGCATCTCTGGCCCGTAGGATGGGAACCAGGTCACATGCATGCCGTTATCTAATCCCGTGTATGCCAGTAATTGCCCGGCGAAGAGCGCTCCCTGGCCACCGAAGCCAGAAATGATGATCTCTGTCTGCATAGTGTCGCTATCCCTTCTTGCTTTCAACAATGGCTGGATGGACTTTGAAATCACCAAGTGGGAAATATGGGATCATATTCTCTTCGATCCACACGAGTGATTCTTGAGCACTTATCTTCCAGTTCGTAGGGCAATTCGACAGCAGTTCGACCATCGAGAAGCCAAGTCCCTGGCGCTGCACTTCAAAAGCCTGCCTGACGGCCTTCTTCGCTTTACGGATGTTCGCCGCATCATGTAAGCTCCGGCGAACGATATACGCGGAGCCATCCAATTGCGATAGAATTTCACACATCTTCAAGGGGAAACCGTGGGCTTCGATATCGCGGCCAAGCGGTGAGGACGTCGTCTTCTGTCCGGGAAGCGTTGTCGGCGCCATCTGTCCACCGGTCATCCCATAAATTGCATTGTTGATGAAAATCACGGTAATCTTTTCGCCGCGCCCTGCAGCGTGCAAGATCTCGGCGGCGCCGATAGACGCTAGATCCCCATCACCCTGGTAGGTAAAAACGTTCATGTCCGGATTCACACGCTTGAAGCCGGTCGCCATAGCCGGGGCACGCCCATGGGCTGCCTCGGCAAAATCCATATTGAAGTAATTGTAAGCAAAGACGGAACAACCAACCGGTGCGACGCCAACCGTATTCTCACGCATGCCCATCTCGTCGATCGTTTCAGCGATTAGACGATGGGCCACGCCGTGTGAGCACCCGGGGCAATAGTGTGTTGGGACGGCAGTCAAACTTTCAGGTTTGCTGAAAATTAGAGCCTCCGCCATTTTCTTATCGGTCATTAAAAAGCCTCCAAACCAGGCTAGGCGTTCGCCTTTGTATTGAGTTCCTGGATCTGCTCGAAAACCTCATCCGGGAGAGGGACCATCCCCCCCATTCGCCCGTAGAAATCGACCGGGACTTTTCCATTAACCGCAAGACGGACATCATCGAGCATTTGCCCGCCGCTCATCTCAACAACCAGGATCCGCTTTACCTGATCTACGACCTTTCCGATTTCATCATATGGGAAGGGGTAAAGCGAGATCGGGCGCAGCAGGCCAACCTTGATACCCTCGTCACGCGCTTGCTTTACAGAAGATTGGGCAATTCGCCCCGCGGTCCCATAGGCGACAACGGCGATTTCCGCATCTTCAAGAAGCAAAGAGCTAAATCGCACTTCATTCGCCTCAATCTCCTTCTGCTTTTCAACAAGCTGGAGATTGAAAACTTCCTCTTCAGCTGGATCGATGTAGATCGAGGTGATCACGCGCGGATCGCGGTCCTTGGCACCAGTTAACGACCACTCAGGTCGATCCTCGCGTTTGCGCACCTCCTGCATCGGTGGCAGTTCAGCGGGTTCCATCATCTGGCCAATACTGCCGTCCGCTAAAACGACGACGATCGCTCGATATTTCTCGGCGATGTCGAACGCCTCATAGGTCAGATCGATGATTTCTTGTATCGTCGCCGGCGCCAGGGTGATGAGGCGATAATCGCCATGACCGCCCCCCTTGACGATCTGGTTGTAATCCCCTTGCGAGGGAGCGATATTCCCCAAACCAGGGCCGCCCCTCATGATGTCCACAAGTACGACCGGCACTTCAGAACCGGCGATATAGGACAAGCCTTCCATCATCAGGCTCACGCCCGGACTGGATGAGGAAGACATGACCCTCACACCCGCGCAAGCAGCGCCGTATACCATGTTTATCGCTGCGACTTCGCTTTCCGCCTGGAGGAATACGCGCCCAAGCTCCGGCATCCGCTTGGCCATGTGCTCGAGAGCCTCGGTCTGTGGTGTTATCGGATAACCGTAGTAGGCCTCACAACCGGCGCGTATTGCCGCTTCGGCGAAAGCAACGTTGCCTTTAAGCAATTCCTTTGCCACGTTTTCGTCCCTCCTCTAAGGCGCAGTTGATTTAATTTTATCTGCCGGAACCCATCGAAAGACAGTTATTGCCGCGTCCGGGCAGATGATCGAGCAAATCGCACAACCTGTACATTCTTCGTTCGGGTCTACCAGTTCTGCCGGGTGATAACCCTGCGGGGTAAAACGGTCGGCAGCCATCTTGATCACACCTGGCGGGCAAACCGATATACACAACTCGCACCCCTTACAGAGGTCCTCGTCGACGACGATGCGTCCTTTTGCCATTCCTTTCCTCCGAGAATAATCCGCTCATAACTTACATCCAGCGGGAATCTGTCTCCAGTGTTGACCGTCACCGCCAGGAAGAACAAATATCCCATTCTGGAGTATTACTGTCCAGTTCGCACTCCCGAAGACGGGAGTTGATTTTTAATGCCTTAAATACCTCACACTTTGCTCTGATCTATTGACATTAAACTCACCATTCGTTGAGTTGAAAGTTCTAGCCTGAGTGAAGTTTCCTGATGCAACTTTAAACTCCGAAGCGGATCCTTTGATTATTCAATAGGCGGATTGAAGTAGTTATATGCCGCGCGCGAGAGATTGGCAATGAGCTTAGACGTAGGTTCCCAAACCATCTCAGTTTCATTCCAGAGGAATATCGTGATCACGTAATCGCCCCCGGGGCTGAACACGATGCCAGCGTCACCGATCATATCCAGAGGTGAGCTTCGCCAACCATGTTTGTGGGCAATACGTGTCCCTTCTGGTAACCCTGCTTTGATTAGTGTTCCCAGGATGTTTTCAGAGAGCAGATCCAACATCCGGCTGCACTCCTGCGGAGTAATCTCCTCCGGAAATACCGCCTGTAGCGTCCCGCCGCCTTCTGCGCAGTCATAGATGTCCCCGAGAAGCAAACTCATATCCGATGCCGTTGTCTGCGTGTAGGAATCCGGATTGGTGTCGATATCCACCCTTTGATTGGCGGGGGTTCTATAGATCCTCAACTGGGGAGCACCAAGGAAATAATAGCCGGCGATGAAAGTGTTTTCGATGCCCAATTCCTGCATCGTTTCAGAGACGAGGATCGGACCAGCGGTATCGTACGTCTCGATTCGCTGCATGATCCAATCGGAGGGGTCATTCCCTGATTCGGTGATCATTTCGACAAGCCAACGATCGACCTCCGGGTCTAGCGGTTCATCCTGATAGCGATACAAAGCCGTCATGATGCTGATCTTGATGATCGACGCTGCCGAGAAGGCGATATCGGGCTCAACATCAAGATCCACTCCACCGAGAGTGGCGAAGTGGAAATTCTCACCCGTTCTCAGATCGGTCAGATAGATAACGACCAATCCATCAAAATCGCTAACCTCGATATTTTGTTTGAGGAGTATTTCAAGTGTATCCATTGTGGGTCGTGGAACTACATTGCCCACAACGGGTAGATTTACACTGCGGTTTATAGGTGAGTGCAAAACCGCAGTGATGAGTTCCTCAGAGCGCGTTTGATCCAACAAGCGACCTGGTGTTCCCGATGTAAAAAAAGGAGTTCCAGGTCTGGGTTCAGCGGGAATAGGAGGTTCATCATATCGCGCGGCGATGTCCCGAAGATACTCATCCAGTTGAGTGATAGAGTATTCTGCCTTTAACGGAACATTTTGCGGCTCGCCGGCTCGATTCCACAGGAAATCCCAGAAACCAGACCAGAAAGGTGTGCCTGTTCGTTCAAGCTCAGCTGCTGCCAACATGACATCCGTATCAGGGCGGAAACCAACATTCGCAGGATTGAGCAGGATTAGGTTTTCATCATAAAATAGTTCGATGGGGGAGCTATATACTTGCAGGATACGTTCGTGCGCTTCCACTTGATCGAGCCCCCCGACCTTAATTCCCGCGATCGTTAACTCCAGGGGCAAATGAGATCTATGCCGGCTATAGGCGACAAGTTGGTAGAAAAAAAGCGCGACTGATGTCAAAAGCAACACAATTGAAACCCAGCGCTGCAAATCGAATCCGTTTCGCTTCATCAAACCTCCAAGCGCAGGAGTATATCATACACAGCAGGGCTGAATAGCTAGAACTCGATGAGATCGTCTCGAACCACAGCTAAAATATTGACTATACGAATAGGCGCAAAATCCCGGGGAGCACGTTCGCAAAGCCATGTGCACCCCAACCTGCCCATATTGAATCCCAGCGCTCAACGAGCCAACCGGCGATAACACCAAAACCAAAAATACTGATGAGCGGAAGCCATCCCTGCTGCCAATGAACTGGCTGAAAGGTAAAAAGAACCGCTTGTAAAATAATCCCCATTACCGGACCCAAGTTGGCGTTCAGTGTTTTTCCGATATACCCTCGAAAAAAGGTCTCCTCGACGAATGGCACCCATAACAACCCGAAAAAGAGCAGGTTGATCCCATCCGTGGGAACACTTCCGGCATAGATTATGCGGTAATTAAAGTACATGCTCAACCCACGCCAGATGGCTCCAGCGAGAACACCCCAGGCGAAATTCAATCCGGCTCGATCGCGGCGGTATGCAAATACGGTTGGTGATTGTCGGAGTACGATCAAAGTAACCCATGGTATGGCAAAAAGCATGATCGTCGGGACCATGCTCCAGAGCGGACCGGAGGGCCATATCCCGGTCACCGCCATGACATTCATCACGACGATGAGGACCAACCCTGGCGCGATCGCCTTCAAGGGTAGATAGCTGCTGCGAGCTGTGGTCGGGGGAAATAATGTTTTCATTCTACGATTAAAGACAACGATAGCAGATTTTCGCGTTCATGACAGCCTGCGTCGATAATAAATCCATCCAACTAGATGTCATTGCGAGCGCAGCGAAGCAATCTCCTCGTTACTCGCGCGGAGATTGCCACGTCGCCCTGGCGGGCTTCTCGCAATGACAAGTAGAGGAGGCAACAACCATCCATTAGGTCAATCCTGCGAACGCGTAGGGGCTGACCTGTGCTGCGGCCCGCTGCCATCACAAACCCGGATTCCTAACCTCCCACACATTTATAAGCAGAAGGATACGTAGAGACGTAGCATGCTACGTCTCTAATAAGATGTTGAAAGGATCTATTTATTTTGAAGACCTAGCCCACCGCCAACCTCCCGCAGGATAGAAGAACCTGCGGGAGGTTTAAAACGCATCCAAATCCTTACGCTGCTTCAGCTTAAAGTTTCCAATTGCTGCTTGATTTTTTCAGCCGTCTCCTCAAACGAACGCAATTTCGCTCGCTCTTTTTCGACGACATCTTCAGGAGCGCGCTCGGCGAACGCTCCTGTGAGAAGCTTCTCGATTCGCTCCTGCTGGGATACGGCTTCCGCGAGCTGCTCCTGCAGCCGCTCCTTCTCCAACTCAAGATCGAGCAACCCTTCAAGCGGAAGATAAATTTCGACCCCATGTATCACCAGCGCTAGCGCATTCTCCGGTCGTTCATCTAAAGCAACCTCGATTTGAAGCTGTTCAGAATCGATCCCGGCGAGCGCGGCGATTGCAGCACTCGAACTCGCAAGGTATTCCGCAGCATTTCCAGCCTGGATCGCGGCTGGTATCCGCCGCCGCAGTTCAACACCCTTCTCGAGACGCGCATTGCGAACGGCCTTAACGATATCCATAACAACCTGGAATTTCTCAACATCTTCTGCCTGCTGTGCGGCTGATTCATCTGCCGTTGGCCATCTGGCGACTATCAAGGCCTCTTCCCAGCTACCTACCGGTTCATAACTTGCGCTGTTCTCCACACAAGTACGTTTCAGATGCCCCCAGAGCTCTTCCGTGACAAAGGGCATGAATGGATGCAGCATGCGCAGGCATGCATCGTAGACCTGCGCCATGATCTTCGTCGTCCGCCCGGCAGCGCCCTCTTCACCATCAAGCTGGAGCTTAGCGATCTCAAGGTACCAATCTGCAAACTCGCCCCAGAAGAATTCATAGAGCTGACGCCCAGCTTCACCATACTGATAAGCTGCGAAAAGCCGGTCAACGCTCATCTGGATCTGGGCCAGGCGGCATAAGATCCATCGGTCTGCATTCGAGAGTGTGCTGTCCTCATCAAACCTGGAAGGCTCGCGCTCGACCGCGTTCATGATTAATCGGCCAACGTTCCAGAGTTTATTGGCGAAGTTGCGATGGGCCTCAAGCTTCTCGAGGTTCATCTTTGAATCCTGGCCAGGTGTCGATCCGGTCAGTAAGGTAAATCGCAGCGCATCTGTGCCGAATTCTTCCATCAGCTCCAGCGGGTCGACCACATTCCCATAGGACTTGCTCATCTTCTGCCCCCCACTCACTCTGACGAGCCCATGCAAGTAGACCACCTCGAAGGGAATCTCCCCTGTGAATTCGAGGCTCATCATGATCATGCGCGCCACCCAGAAGAAGAGAATGTCGTATCCCGTCTCCATCATCGTCGTCGGGAAGAAATAGCGGAGATCCTCGGTATCATCCGGCCATCCAAGCGTCGAAAATGGCCACAACCCGGAGGAGAACCAGGTATCGAGCACATCTGGGTCTTGCGTAATCGCAGATGACTCGCAATGAGTACATTGGGTGGGAACCTCACGAGCGACGGTAATCTCGCCACAGTCGGCGCAATGCCAGGCAGGAATCCGGTGCCCCCACCAGAGCTGCCGCGAGATACACCAATCGCGGATGTTTTCCAACCAGTTGTAATAAACCTTTTCAAATCTCTCCGGGACGATCTGGATTTGCCCACTGCGCACGGCTTCCAGCGCCGGCGCGGCGAGCGATTCCATACGGACAAACCACTGCGTCGACACCATCGGTTCGACGACTTCGCCGCCGCGTTGGCTGCGTGGGATCTGCAATGTGTACGGTTCGGTCTTCAGTGTGAGCCCTTGCGCTTCCATATCCGCCCAGAGCTTCTTGCGACACTCGAATCGATCCAGGCCGGCGTACGGGCCGGCGGCATCGTTCATTGTGGCATCCGCATTGAGTATGTTAATTACCTTTAGACTGTGCCGCTGACCGATCTCATAGTCAGCCGGGTCATGACCGGGAGTGATCTTCAACGCACCTGTTCCAAACTCCAGGTCTACATAATCATCGGCGATGATCGGGATTTGACGATCGAGAATGGGCACGAGACAGGTCTTTCCAATAAGATGCTGATATCGTTTATCCTCGGGATGAATCGCAACTGCTGTGTCGCCGAGGATCGTTTCAGGTCTGGTCGTTGCGACGGGGATATTCTCATCAGTCCCTTCCACGCGGTACTTGAAGTAATACAGAAAACCTTGTTCTTCGTGATATTCCACCTCAAGATCACTAACCGCTGTTTGGAGTCCCGGAGACCAATTGATCAGATACGTCCCGCGGTAAATGTACCCTTTCTCATACAGCCGGACGAATGCTTCCAGAACTGCCGCGGATAAGCCCTCATCGCGCGTAAATCTTTCTCGCGTCCAATCGCAGGAAGCCCCGAGACGGCGCAGCTGCTGAGTGATGATCCCCCCATATTTTTCCTTCCATTCCCAGGTTTTCTGAACAAACGCCTCGCGTCCGATCTCTTCCCGCGTGACTTCATCAGTTCTTAGAAGGTATTTTTCGACCTGAAGCTGAGTGGCAATTCCAGCGTGATCCGTCCCCGGCAGCCACAGCGTCGGAATGCCGCTCATCCGGCTATGACGGATCATCAGATCCTCGATAGCGACAAACATGGCGTGTCCGATATGCATCTCTCCAGTGACATTCGGCGGTGGCATTGAGATGACATAGGGTTTAACCCCCGGTTGTACCTCCGGTGTGAAATATCCGGACTCTTCCCACCACTTGTATATCCGGCTTTCCACATCTTTAAAATCGTAGGTTTTGGCAAGCTTGAAATCCGACATCGTTCAATCTACCTCCTCGAGAGGATGAGTATCATCCCTCGATCTTAATAGCCCTTTACGGGGTCCATTAAACAGAAAAACCCTTTGTCCATGAGGACGAAGGGTTGAACCTCCGTGGTACCACCTCAGTTCGCCGCACATCCCTGTACGAGCGCTCTCATTGCCCTGGACCAGCATCCGGGCTTCGCTGTAACGGGCTCACCCGCGCCGCTCTACTCCTGTTAACCTTCTAACAGTTTCTTCGGCGGGCGCATCGGGCGACGTTCAGCCGCTGCCACTGCGGAGGGCTCTCAGTCTGTGGCCTCTCCTTCTCTGTCAGCGCGGTTCGGCTTACTCCTCCTGATGATGTACGCCTTTTCTCTTCGGTTGTTGAGCAAGATTATAGCAGAGAATGGAATGTAGCGTCAATAATTCGCTCTTCGCTGCCTCACCCCACTGCGGCTTCTTCCGGCTCTTCCGGCTGGCGAATGGGGAACCAGATGGTAAATGTGCTGCCTTCACCAAGCTTGCTCTCGACTGACACTCTCCCACCGTGCTGCTGAATGATGGACTTGACGATTGCCAGGCCTAAACCCGAACCTTTTATACTCAAGGTCTCGCGTCCCCGGGCCCGATAGAATTTTTCGAATAGGCGCGCCTGATCCGTGGGAGCGATACCCATTCCATTGTCCGTAACCTGTACAATCTGGAATTCCTCCCGCTGCTCGGCATGGATGGTGACATGACCATCAGCCGGCGTGTATTTCAGGGCATTATCGACCAGATTAGCAATCGCCTGGCGGATGAGCGTCGCATCAACTTCGACCGGCTCCATCTCCTCTTCAAGGTCTACGTCCAATGTGATCTGCTTATTCACAGCCTGGGGTCGATAGGTGTCCAAGACCGAATCAAGTATGGAGCCCAGCGGAATAGTTTCCACATCAAGCCCGACACCAGCCTCTATCCTGCCTAGATCTAGCACATTCCCGATAAGTTCTCCCATTTGGTCCGCGCTTGTGAGAATTTTGCTTATGAATTCCTTCTGCTGTTCGTTCATTGCCCCAACCATACCGAGCATGGTGGCGTAACCGCGCATCAGCGTTAAGGGAGCACGCAAATCATGACTTACAGTTGAGACGAACTCCGACTTCAGTGTATCGAGCTTCTTGTAATGAGTGATGTCCCAGAGTACGCAAACACGGCCTGAGGTGCCCTCATTCGGTGAGTGGATATCCGAAATCGAGGCGAACATGATTTGCCCTTTATCCAAACGGATTTCCACCGAACGTGATTCAGATTCGGATTCGTCAAGTAAATCGAGCAACTCTTGCGACTCGATACACTCTTCCACCAACTCACCTAAAGATTCATCTGCGCTGCGCTTCAAGACGATTTCTGCCGCCGGATTGGCGAGCGAGATGCGATCGTCCGTATCTATTAATATAACTGCATCCGGTGTTGTTTCAAGTACAGCAGTGAGCTGCAGACGTTCTTGCTCCGCCTGTTGATACAGCCGTGCATTCACTACTGCAACCGCAAGCTGTCCTGAGAGAATTGACAGGAGCCGCAACGCATCTGGGGTAAAAACTTGAGGCTGCCGGTAACCCACCCATAGGACTCCGACAAAAACATCTTCATTCTGCAGCGGCACTGCGGTCATCGCTTCCAGGGGAGTATCGAGGGATTGAATATCCAGCACCGCTTTCGCCCGCGTCGGGTTCTCGAGTGTGAACCTACCCGATGTCTCACAGAGTTCGAGAATTTGAGCGTCGAGTGCAGTCCAGTTTCCGGGATCATCGCCCGCGGTGTAAGTTTCCATGTGGATGTTAATAGTTTCATCCGGGCTTAACGCAAGGTGCACAAAATCCGAGCGAGTAAGATCCTTTATTCCTGCAAGGATTGGCGGCAGCGATTCATCAAGGTTAAAGGAGCTCGCCACTTGCTGGCTCGCGGTGAGAAGCAAACCCATTTCATCCAGGCGAGCTTTAAGGCGCCGGCGCATGCGCTCGAAAGAAACAGCCAGGCGGCCGATTTCATCTTGACCTTCACCAAGCACCGGCTGCTCCAGGTTTCCGCGCGCGATCGACTGGGCAACACTCGCCATCATTCGCAGGGGCTGCGTTAATCGCCGGCTGATTAAATAGACCGCGATGAGCATAACAACGCCAACCGCCAGGACGACGACAAACAAATTAGCCGCGATCTGTAAAGCCAGCTTCTGGACCTCACTCTGCGCCACGGTTACAACGACCCACCAAGGGTAACCGCTGACTTCATTTGTGTTGACCAGACGGCGAGTGCCGTCGGGAGCTGTCTCTAAAACCACCTGGTTGATGCCGGCCTCGCTGCTTTCAAAGGTCAACATTAAGCGGCGCGGATCGTTGTGAACAAGAATTGTGCCGTCGGCGTCGATCATGAAAGCCTGACCAAGAGCAAGCCCTTGAATGATCTCCATAACTGGCAGGAGGTAGGGATTGGTATCCAGATCCGTCACGCCCACAATCGCACCAATTGGTTCATTGCTTTCCGGAGAACGAACGGGCGTAACGAAAGCCAGCCGCGCCGATGCAGCTTCCCTGTCCGGTCGCAGGACCACCTCTTCCGAGACGCCCAGGAGCGCAGCATCCAAAGCTGCTCCTAACTCGAAAGGTGTGCCCTCAGACAGAATACCCTCCGCGGGATACACAGCGAGTTGATTCATGTCCTTGTCGAAGACAGCAAGTGTTCGGAAGAAGGCGATTGTCCGCAGGAAGGACTTCATCTGTTCTTCAGAGACGTTTCTGTTCGCAACCGCTGGACCTAGCTCTTCGGCTATTTGTGCTTCGATCGATCTTCCAGTTTGGATGAAATATGGGATAGTGCTCGACACTTGATCGGAAGTCTGAAGCATCTGTTTTTCAATAAGGTCCTGTGCTGCTTGCTGTGCGAGGACCCAATCCCCGATGAGCAGCACGCTGCTTGAGATAACGCCGACCACGACGAGAGTTGAGAGCAGCCGCGCAGCAAGCGATCGGTTGTAAGGCCCAACCACAAGTCTATGCGGCGAATACCAGGGAATGCGTTCACTATTGCGCAGCCAAAGGCAGATCCCGCCGGCGATACCCGTCTCAATTAAAGCCGCTAGATACGTGGGTTGGAGCAGAGAAAATGTAAAATCTAAGGCGTCATAAAAACTGCCGCCGCTGTATATGTAGTGATCCACACTGCCCAATGTCCCCAGCGCAAGCCCACCGATTATAGCGGCGATGAGCGGGTTGCGTCCTGCACGCCCCAGCCACTCGCGATAATTCTGGCGTAACAACCAGGAAACCAGAGCAGCCACAAGGGCCATGTGCAGCGGAGTGAGAATGCTGTGCGTTTCCCAAGCGCTGCGCGCTAACCCACCCACGAAGGCGATTACGATCGCAGGTCCCCCTCCCAGGAAACCAGCCGCGAGCAGCCAGGGGAATGCTCCAAAAATCGAGAAGGCAGGTCCCTCTACACCTTGTGGGACCCCGGGAATGACCAGCATCGATGGTGCCGGAAGCCGAATCATGAAGAGCTGAGCGGCGAGCGGAGCGGAGAGAAGGAGGAGCAAAAAAGATGGCTCTCGAATCCAACCATCAACCTGACGGCGGATCTTAGTCCAATCCTGGTGAATAAAAAGGAGCGCCAGCAGCAATGCTATTTCCCCCAGGAGGAGGAAATAGCCAGATGGGCGTAGCGGCATTCCAATCGAGGGGCTCCCTGAAAAGCCCCATAACTCAAGCGTCATTTAGGTAAGGTACCTTTGATATCCATATAGAACAAGATTATATAGCAGCGTTGCACGCAATCAAAACCCAATTTTCGTCTTTCTTTCCGCTCACTCCTCTGTTCTGCCCCATGAACAGGATGTCAAATTATGATAACGTCATTATGAGGAGTGGAGCGGCGAAGATTCTCGTTAACTGCACGGAGTACAATTAAGTTCAAAAAACGAGATTATTCGCCTACGCTGTGCTTCGTCTCAGAATGAGCTGGTATTGCTCACAGTCACAATGCCGAGCATAAAAGCGTCAATAATTACACCTGAAGGGTACCTTAGGAGTACTTTATCTTCTTGCAATATCACTCACTGTTATGTTAAACTGCGATGACTAGTGAATCATCGATAAGGTGCTTTCCTAATGACCAACAAAGTACTAATCATAGATGATGATGTCGACACGTTAAAACTCGTTGGCTTGATGCTTGAACGTCAGGGTTATGAGATCTCCGTCGCCAGCAACGGGACGATTGGACTCGCCAAAGCCGCGGAGGATAAGCCAGAGTTGATCCTCCTGGACGTGATGATGCCAGATCTCGATGGATATGAGGTCACGAAGCGTCTCCGCTCCAACCCGGCTCTTGCTCATATTCCCATAATCATGTTCACCGCAAAAACGATGGTTGACGATAAAGTAGCTGGCTTTGAAGCTGGGGTCGATGACTACTTGACGAAACCCACCCACCCGGCTGAACTTACGGCTCATGTGAAAGCGGTGCTTGCTCGCTCTGCACAAGCGGTTGCAGCGCCTGAGGCTAATGCTCAAATCGTCGGGTTCCTCGGATCGCGAAGTGGCATTGGAACGACAACACTAGCCTTGAACTCCGGAGTCGCACTTCTCGATAAGGGCTATGATGTAATCATCGCCGAGATTAACCCGGGTCACGGCTCGATGGGTTTGGAACTGGATATCCAGGACCCCTCCGGTCTATCCAACGTACTCTCCAGATCTTTGAAGGACATCCATCTCAGATCTGTAGAGGCAGAGATCGTCAATCACTCTAGCGGTGTCCGCTTGCTGCTTTCTTCTTTCCATCCTCGGGAGACAGAACTTGAACAAGCCGTCCCACAAATTGAAGCGGTTGTATCCAACCTGGCCTCCATGTGCGACTTGCTCATTCTCGACCTGGGTGCAGGGTTGAAACCCTTCACGAAGCCCGTTTTACAGCAATGCGATCGCATCATCCTGATTGTGGAACCAGTCTACCCCTCGGATGCCATGGGACGGGCATTACTGCAAGAACTAGAAACGAGCGGTATTAATACTAGTAAGGTTGGGCTTGCGCTTATCAACCGTGTGGGAACAAGCCTACAAGTCCCCTGGAGACAGGTGGAAAGCGACCTTGGAATTGAATTAGCGGGGATTGTCTCCCCTGCCCCCGAGCAAGCCCATCAAGCTTCTCAAGCGGGATCGCCACTTGTAGATTCGTACGCTGATTCTTTGGTGAGCGAACAAATCCGCAAACTCGCTGAATCTCTCCTTAGTTACCTTCATCCTCCCAAAGGCTGATGGCGTTTGTGACCCACTCTCAACTCGCTGAATCTATTGCGAAGAGCGCAGCCGTATTCCGTTCCTCCCGTCGGGTGGTTGCCCTTACAGGCGCAGGAGTCTCAACCCGATCCGGAATCCCCGACTTTCGCTCACATGACTCCGGTCTTTGGAAAAAATTTGACGCAATGACGGTTGCATCTCTCACCTCCTTCCGCTATCAACCAGATGCCTTCTTCAAGTGGGTTCGACCACTTGTTAAAACAATGATTGACGCTGATCCCAACCCAGCACACACCGCGCTCGCAAAATTAGAACAGGCTGGTTTTTTACACGGCATCATCACCCAAAATATTGATGACCTCCATCGCAAAGCAGGATCGAAGTGTATTTACGAGATACACGGTCATTTGCGTGAGGCAACTTGCACATTGTGTTATCAAAAGCACAACGCAGAAAGCCTGATCAATGATTTTGCCAACACCGGCGCTTTACCATATTGCGATCATTGCGGCGGTTTGCTCAAACCAGACATCATCCTTTTTGGCGAGCAGCTGCCATCGTGCATCGTTAGTGAGGCGAAAGCCCTCATCGATGAAGCGGACCTAATCGTGGCCGCCGGCTCATCATTGGAAGTCATGCCGGCAGCTTCTATGCCGATCCCTGCCTTGAACGCTGGCGCTAAACTCATTATCATCAATAATGAACCAACATACCTTGACGTACGCGCGGATTTCGTCATCCACGATGATGTAGCAGTTGTACTGCCGATGATTCTTCAAGAGGTGTTGTGTGAGCCCCAAGAAACAAAACGACATATCCATAACCAATAACCACAATAACGTCGAGGCGCTGCTTAAGCGATATGATCGCCTCCTGGAGATGACCTCGGATCTGGTGTCAACGCTAGAACTGAGCACGCTCCTGCAGATGATCGTTGACGCTGCTAAAGAGTTGACCGACTCCGAAGACGCCGCCCTACTCCTCTACAATTCACAAAGGAATCAACTTTACTTCGAAGCCGCCACCGTACCGCTCCGCTCTGATGACACGCTTATCGCGATACCGCCTGAAAATAGCGTCGCCGGATGGATATTCACACATCGTGAACCACTTCTTGTTGATAATGCTCCAAAAGATTCTCGCTTTTTCCGCGAGGTCGACTTGATAATATCGTCCCGCTCAAAATCGATCCTCGGTGTGCCTCTGAGAACAAAAGAGAAGACAATCGGTGTAATCGAAGCGGTGAATAAACTTGAAGGGACATTCACTGAACACGATAAGCATGTCCTGGAGGCATTAGCCGCCCAGGCCGCAATCGCCATCGAGAACACACGTCTATTCAAACAAAGCGACATCGTAGCAGAGATGGTCCACGAACTGCGAACACCCTTATCTGCATTGTCTGCAGCCGTCCACCTCCTTCAGCGACCAGAATTAAAAGATGAACAGCGCAGCAAGATCCGGCAAACCCTTTTCAACGAGGTACAGCGCCTGAATGAACTCACGACTAACTTCTTGGAGCTCTCCCGGCTCGAATCAGGTAGGGTTCGGTTCGAACGCGAACCCGTTCTTCTCGAAGGTCTTGTTCGAGAGTGCATCGAAATTATGCGGCTACAAGCGGATTCAGTGGGGGTCAACCTCGAAACCGATATCGATCGCACACTATCCCCGCTGATGGGTGATCGCAATCAATTAAAAAGGCTTCTACTAAACCTGATAACGAACGCGATTAAATACAATCAAAAAGAAGGTTGGGTGCGGATCTCAGTGCAGCGGAAAGATGACGATGCACAATTGATGGTTTCGGATAACGGAAGAGGTATCCCTGCCGAAAGCATTCCCCATCTTTTTAACCGTTTCTACCGGGTACCAGATCGGGAAGGTCTCATTAGTGGCACGGGGTTGGGATTGGCGATCGCCAAGCGGATCACGCTGAACCATGGCGGCACCATCGAAGTTGACAGTAAGGTCGGCGAGGGCACAACCTTTAAGGTTATCCTACCTTTCGGTCACACTGAGGATATCACGCTCCACTAGCGGCGACCGAACTGCCTCTCCAATGCATCAACAGATAGATGGATCATCGTTGGCCGTCCATGAGGGCATGTTCGCGGCATTGAACATGACTCCAGATCGCGGAGCAGCTGCCGCTGCTCTTCTACAGACAATACCTGACCGGCCTTTATAGCGATACGCTTACATATACGCGCTGCAAGCCGGGCTTCAAGCGCATCTGCCAACGGCTCTTCATTCTCCTCAAATTCCTCAACCACGGATCGCAGGGCGAACGCCGGATCCTTCCCCGTAACGAGGGATGGGATTGCACGCAGCCGGAAGGATCGCTCACCAAAGGGCTCGATGACAAAGCCCAATTCTTTCAACGCCTCCAGATTTTCCTGCAGCAGGATAGCCTCAGAGTGTGAGAACTCGATCGTCTGCGCTTCGAGCAGATTCTGAGATTCCAACGCTCCAGCATCTCTCGCCGCCATCATTTTTTCAAATAGGATTCGCTCATGCGCAGCATGCTGATCGACCAGATAGAGCCCATCCGGACCTTCAGCGACGAGATAGGCCGCCCCGATCTGCCCGACAGCACGAAGCAGAGGGATTGAGCCGGAGGGAAGCGCCCCCTGAAGAGAACGGGGACGGGATGCTGAAGGGTCAAAAGACGATTCCCCTGCGAATCCCCAATCGGTGCTAATTACACCAGAGCTACTAGATCGACCATCCCGAGACCACGTCGAATGAAAATCTACACCAGGTGCAGAAGTATGCCCCATCAGAGTCGCCCGGATCGCCCTCTGGAGCACAGCGAATACGCGGTCTGACTCCCTGAAGCGAATTTCAGATTTCGTCGGGTGGACATTCACATCCACTTGCTCGGGAGGGACTTGTAGGAAGAGGACCGCTATGGGGTATCGTCCAACCATCAACAGCGTGTGATATGCCTGCAGCACTGCCGCTGATAGGCTTGAGTCTTGAACCCACCGACCGTTCACGAAGAAGGTCAGTTCGCGGCGATTGCTGCGATTTAACTCGGGTGGGCTAATAAAACCTGAGACCGATATCTCAGCCCCCAGAGAAGGCGGAATGGAGATCATTTGACGTGCAGTTTCAAGGCCGAAGACTTCCGTGAGAACCTCACGCTGATTGCCATTTCCCGATGTTTGAAGAAGAGTCCGTCCTTCCTGTTGCAACTGGAAACGAACATCTGGGTAAGCTAGAGCATAGCGGCTGACGAAGCGTGTGATCCAACGACGCTCGGTGTTTTCTGTTTTCAAGAATTTTCTGCGTGCCGGAACATTATAGAAGAGGTCTCGAATGCGGATCACAGTTCCCAGTGGAGATCCTATGGATGAGAGCGGCCTAATTTCTCCTCCATCCACGATTAATTTCGAGCCGACTTCTTCGTCTTGCGCGCGAGTAACCATCTCCAGACGCGAGACAGCGGCGATGGAGGATAAAGCTTCTCCTCGAAAGCCTAAAGTGTCGATCGCGAAAAGGTCCTGCGCAGTCTGCAGCTTGGAAGTCGCAAATCTCGCAACCGCAAGCAGAGCCTCTTCCTGTGCGATTCCGCACCCATCATCGACCACTTCGATAAGAAGCTTCCCCCCTTCTTCAGTGGCTATCTGAATGTTTTTTGCGCCTGCGTCGAGTGAGTTCTCCACCAACTCCTTCACGACAGATGCGGGTCTCTCAACAACTTCGCCAGCGGCGATAGCCGATGAGACTTTTTCCGGTAGTATCTTTATAGGCATGGCTTTGATTATACATGCCCCCCATCTGGTTGACACTCAAGGATGCGGCATTCTATACTGCCGCGAGTGAAATTGAACTTGTGGACATTGTCCTCACAGATGCAAGGCAATGGGGCCGAGACCGGTTTGATGGCTCTCACTCGACATCTTGGGTGACTACATTAGCGCCGTCAGGGAGACCCTCCTGCACGTCGGTGAAGGAAATGACACCTAGCTTATGGAATACACTACACTCTTCCTGGACCTCGATGACACACTATACCCACGCACAAGTGGCTTATGGGAGGCTGTCGGCGGTCGCATCCAGAGTTACATCGAGATGAAATTGAACCTCTGCGCCGAGGATGCATCCCTGCTACGCGCCCAATATCTCGCCCAATATGGAACCACGCTGAACGGCTTGATGCGCAACCATCAGATCGATCCTATGGAATATTTAGACTACGTCCACGATGTTCCGGTCGAGAACCTCATTCCCCCAGATCCTGAACTTCAAACCATGTTGGCCTCAATCACCATTCCCCGGATAATCTTTACAAATGCTTACCTCGACTACGCCATGCGAGTCCTGAAGCAGCTTGGTGTTTCGGATCTTATAGATCAGATCATCGATATCCTCACATTGGATTTCTCGAACAAACCAGACCCTGATGCATATCATCGCGCCCTTGCCGTCGCGGGGAATCCTACCTCGGCGACATGCCTGCTGGTAGATGACCGCTACCCAAATCTTTCGGCTGCTGCAGAATTCGGCATGACGACGGTTCTCGTCGGCGATGGAGTCGTTGAAGGAAAAGTCGATTACACTATCGAACATATTCACGACCTGACCAACGCTGTCCCCAGCTTGGTTAGAGCGTAGGAAAGCATATATGGAGATTAATGGTTGGCTGATCGTCATCGCCATTCTGGCCTTCGTAATTCTCATTAATGTCGGATTAGCGCTCGGCGCTATCCGCAGGATGAAAATGAAGCCAAAAGGGATTTTCCAAGAATCTCTTGGAGAGATGCTCAACCCCTGGAAAAAAGAAGATGAAGCGCTCGACGAATTGCGTCAGCGGGTTGATGAATTGAAAAGCAGAGATGGAGGGACTCAGTGAGCAAAACCAAAAATAGCAAACTCGTCTCTCTCACCGATGCAGCAGCGATGGTCAAACCGAAGGGCTGCCGGCTTGCCCTCGGAGGTTTCACGCTTTACCGTCGACCGATGGCGTTTTCGTTGGCGTTGTTGGATCGTTTTCGCACTGAGAGCACACCCTCCGATATCACATTAATCAACTTCACATCAAGTGTGGAAAGCGACATACTTGTAGGTGAAGGTATGGTCTCAATAATCCGCACCTGCTATTTTGGCCTGGAGGTTTTCGGCTTAGCTCCGCATTTCACCTCTGCAGCTGCAGATGGATCGATCCAAATTATTGAAGAGACGGAAGCCAGCCTGGCATTCGGGATTCGGGCGGCAATGGCAGGAGTTGGCTTTATGCCCTCGATCGCCTGGCAAGGGACAGATTTGTTACGTTTGCGTCCCGATGTAAAGACGATCGAAGACCCCTATTCAGGCGAGATGCTTACCGCTTTCCCGGCAATAAATTGTGACGTCGCGGTGATCCACGCTCTAGAAGCCGACCTCGACGGGAACGCCTGCATAGGAGCTAATCAAGGCGTAGATCGCGAGCTGTCTCTGGTCGCGGATAAGGTCATCATCACCGCCGAAAAAGTAGTCCCGCGTCTTGAAAAGGTAGACATCGTTGGGATTGTAGTTGACGCGGTCGTTGAAATTCCTAACGGTGCATGGCCAACATCATGTTACCCATCGTACGCCTTAGACGGTTTAGCCATCCTCGATTATGTTGAAAAAATCGGCAGCGAAAGCTATAACCCGCTGCTGGATACGTGGCTGGCCCGCTATAATCTGGCCTAGCGTCCACGAATTCATTGACACTCACCCGCAATCATACGAGTATGTTATCCTTTACCCCATTCAAACAAAATTGAGGGATTCGGCAATATGACATCAAAAGTAAAATTTGTATTAATTGGCTTGTTCATAGGATCACTTTTATCAGCAAGCATATTCGCAAGCGGTCTGGCAATAGGCGTTGTAATCGGCCAGATGATCGGTTACGAATTTCTGCCAGATTGGCTGGAGGATCCTCTCCAGGAATCTTCACTGGTGGTGGAAACAAAGACATACACATCAGAACCACCGGAAGGCTCCGATGAGTTATTTGCTCCTTTCTGGCAGGCGTGGGATATCGTACACGAAGAGTTTGTCGACCAGCCGCTTGACGATGTCACACTCATGAGAGGGGCTATTTCCGGGACATTGGACGCTCTTGGTGATCCCCACACATCCTACATGGACCCTGTTACCTACCAACAAGCGAATATCCCACTCCACGGCTCTTACGAAGGGATCGGAGCCTGGGTGGACACGAATGCGGAATTCCTGACGATCGTATCGCCCATGCCCGGCTCCCCGGCAGAAGAAGCGGGGCTGGAGCCCGGTGATGAGGTGGTCGCTGTCGACGGTGAAGATGTAACCGGCATCGACGCAAACATCGTAATTCGCAGCGTCCTTGGTCCTGCGGGAACGACGGTTCACCTGACCATCCGACGTGAGGGAGAACCCGATCTCCTGGAGTTCGAGATTATCAGAGCGGAGATCCTGGTTCCCAGCGTCGAGAGCGAGATGCTCGAAGGAGATATCGGCTATATCCAGCTCTTCAATTTCTCCAACGACACTTCAGACGATCTACGGAGCGCGATCCGTGATTTACGCCAGACTGAATTGAATGGGTTAATTCTCGATTTGAGAGGCAATGGCGGTGGTTTCCTGCTCACGGCAATCGAAGTGGCTTCAGAGTTTATTGAAGATGGCGTGATCA
>SOJU01000046.1 GCA_004376465.1 Anaerolineales bacterium
CAAGCCCAGTGCCCTGCCTGAGGCAATTGAACAAGTCGGAGGCGAACACGTGATTTCGCGCCTGGGGCCCGGCGAGACTACCGAAGTGACTATTGCCATACGACCCAAGCGGCGCGGTTACTACCAAATCAAGCAGCCGATTTGCCAATCCAGCTTTCCCTTTAACTTGTTCAGTTTCGGCACCTCGCGTGATGATGAGGAGACCCTTATCGTCCTTCCGACCTTTTCCCGAATTCAAATCCCCCTCAGACACCTAAGTCGCTACGTTCACCCCGTCCATCCTATGGGCGGGATTCACGCCAGTGGCGCCAGACTCGCTGGTCGTACCGGAGTTTCCCTTGAATACGCGGGAAACCGCCCTTTTATGCCGGGGGATTCCCCGCGCAATATTGATGCCCGCGCCTGGGCTCGCCTGTCCGTGCCGGCTACCAAGGAGTACTACGATGATTCCGACAACTACACTGCACTGGTATTAGATACCGGCGTACCAGAAGTCCTGTCGGGCTCAAGTTCGAACGAGATTAAGGAGCTTGAAGCTGCCGTCTCTCTTTGTGCTTCCGTGGCTTTCACAATTAACAATGATTGCCTTATCGATTTTTTGCTTGCCGGCCCCGATTTGCATCAATTCACTGCCTGGCCCGGAAAGGTACGCCTCGACAAAATACACGAGATTCTGGCAGGCGTTGAACCATCGAGAGGCTATTCCTTAGAACAGATAGCCCCAAAATTGGCAAATCGGTTCTCTGAAATATCTGAGGTCGTTTTCATCTGCTTCAAATGGGACAAGGCATACCGGCAGTCCACAGAATGCCTTACGGCATTGCTGGAGCTGGCCGGCCAGGCTGGCTGCCACTGCACAGTTCTCCTGATAGGACAGTCCGGCCGAATGCCTGTGGATGAAGACAACCTGAGCTGGACTGAAAATGTCCGGTTCCTGTCGGCTGATGATATCTTGACGGGACAGATAAAACGCTTATGAAGATGCAAAAAACCATAGCTATCATCATGTTGCTGACAAGCTCAGTGCTGACCGCGTTGGTCTCTGGGGATATTGCTTACCCGGCTATCCTTTGTATGTTGGGACTCTTGGGTTTGCAGCGGCGCTTTACCTGGGATTTCAAGCCGGAAAGAAGCGTTATCACCTCATTGCTACTGCTCCTCCTGGCGATTATGTTTTCAATTCACTACCACTATGCCAGTTCACCCGGCCGTTTAGCTTATGTACAAGCGGCGGCTGTCGCCTGGCAAACAATAGCCCGCTACTTCCTGGCTTCAATGATCCTCATACTGTTTCTCGGTTCACCGGATAGACTGCCGTCTTCGCTGGGATTGTTTCACGTCGCCGTCACCATCTCCGCCGGACAAGTCCTCTTACTTGATGACATGTACATCACGTTCCGGCTCTCAGAGCTGCTCTCCGTCATTCTGGTCGTGCTTTATGCAGTCGCCTACGCTCCAAAGCTTCAGCGACGGAGCGTGGCCGCCCGTGGTTCAAGGGACACGCCCATTCCGAAGCGTATGGATCGCCTAGGCTCCAAAGCTTCAGCGACGGAGCAGCACATGTCCACACCTTCTTGCTTTCGCAAGAAAGCAGGAGTGTTTGCTTTTAGCCTGATATTGGTCATCACTGCAAACTGCGGCTGGATTATGAGTTCAATGCTCTATCGACACGTGGAGGTTCTAAACTACCTGCCCATTTGGTTCTGGAGGGGACGTGTCACTTTGGAGACTAAAACAGACGGTGTGGCACTTTTGGGCTTCTCCGCCAGCGGAAGACTCTCTAATGTGCTGTTGCTCAAGGGTGATCAGGATCCAACCCCCGCGCTGAGCATCAAGTCTGACAGCAGTCCGGGATACTTGAGGGCCAGGGCATTTGAGGTCTACCGTCAATCCGAATGGCAAAATCTCTCATACCAGGAAGCAATCTTACCTGAACAGAACATGCCGTTCGGAATGTATTTCGTAGGAAGAACGAATATCTTTCGTCTCGACAAGAAAGACGCTTCTACCTGTAAGTACATGACCGTCAAGCATGAATCCCGCTTCGCCAATGCTGTGTTCACACCTTTGGGAACGTCCTTTCTTGAAGCGCCGTTCAATTTGATGCTGCGGGACAAACATGATATTATTTATGCCCCGAAAATGCGCAGTGGCCTTAATTACCGGATTGCATACACCACAGCAGCTTATCAAAAGCAGCCGACCGGAATGCTGAATATCCCCAATCATCTTGACCCGCGCATACGTCGGCTGGCAGACAGGATTTTCGCGGGGTGCAGCACAACGACCGAGAAAATCGATGCTGTCGTCAACTACTTTCGCACTAACTACACCTACGTGCTCGGACTGGATATCCCACCCGATCGAGATAAGCTGACCCATTTTCTACTTGAGGAATCCACCGGCTATTGCGAGTACTTTGCCTCCGGCGCCGCGATCCTGCTGCGTCTCGTCGGCGTACCAACCCGATACGTCACCGGTTTTTTAGTCACTGAGAAAGACGAACAGAGTGATTTGTGGGTCGCGCGGTACATGGACGCCCATGCCTGGGCTGAAGCTTGGGACAAAGAACGAAACCAATGGACCATCGTCGAAGCTACGGTTGGGGAGGACCTGGCCACGGCGCCCGCTGCCCAAGAGTTGGAACGCATGGGCGGCGGTACTGGTACTCTTGGTCAGCTCCTGCAGGCCTTGTATCAATATGGTCTTTTTGGTGTGCTGAGCTGGTTGTTCGAGTCCTATGGCCTGCTTGCCGGCTTACTTCTTCTGACCATCATCCTTGGCGGTGCACTTTGGTTGGCCCTGTCCCGACACTACAACAGGAAGAAGGCTAAAGGCCCGACAAAATCAAGGGCGGTGAGAAAGCCGGGCCTTGCGACCTTGCACAAGATGCTCACCAGGATGGATCGCAAGGTAAAGACCGCGGGACCGCAGCGACATCTCAGCCAGACATTACACGCTTTCTCTCAGCAGCTCCGGGCAAGAGATTCCGGCGATGGGCTGTGGACGAGGATATCAGACTGGTATCTCGAATACGCAAACCTCCGCTACCGCAGAATGATCAGCTCCAAACGCTTGCAGAAGCTCCAGCAGCTCGCTCAAGGGCTGCAGGATTCCTTATGAGAAACGGCTCGGATTTGTGCTTTGTAATTTCCTCCTTGCTCATTCTTTTGTTTGGCCTTAA